>LIZU01000061.1 GCA_001302725.1 candidate division Zixibacteria bacterium DG_27 | reverse complement strand
AGGAGGAGGAGAAGATCGACATCGAGGAGGTGGCCACGGTCGGCAAAAAGATCAAGTCCAAGCTCATCGAAGAGGGGATTGAGACGGTGCAGGAGTTGCTCCAGAAGTCCAAGGAGGAGCTTTTGGCCATTGAGGGTATTGGCCCCAAGACCCTCGATAAGTTGCTGAGAGGGGCGGAGAGTCTTATGAAAGCGAAACAAGAGGAGAAGGAAGAGCAAGGAGAAGCTCCTGTGGAGACTGAAAAGCAAGCCGAGGAGGTTTAGCCCCTCTCTGGAGATGGAAACTATGTTGGAGTCAGCTAATAGACCGGGCGGTGGAGATTTCAGGCTCTCCTGATTTCCGGTTGTGAGGAGGATCAAGGTTGGCAAAAAAGAGAATATACGAAGCCGCCAGAGAACATAAGATCTCAAGTGAGGCTCTGGTAAATATACTCCGGGAACTCGGTTTTCCGGTGAAGAGCCACATGAGTACCATCACCCCAGAGATGCACACCGCAGTTGAAGGGAAATTCGCCAGAGAGCGCGCCGAGGTCAAAAAGGAAATAGAGATAAAGAAAAGGAAGCTCGAGGAGCGAAAGGCGACCGAGGCCCTCAAAAGGAAACCTAAAGCCGTCAAGGCGCAGCCGGAGAAAAAAGCGGTCGCCTTGGAAATCACAAGAAAGCCCGAAGAGCCCAAAAAACGCGTCAAAAGGGCGGAGAGAAGGCAAGTCGACAAGGTTTCATACCAGAAGCAGGTCAAAGAAAGCTTCAAGCGGACCATCTCCCAGATGGAGGGGGTGAAGAGACCCAGGAGACATCGCACTCGCGAGGCTATCGAGACAGAGAAGGTCGCACCTGAGAAAGCCATCAAGGTGACGGAATATATGTCGGTGGCGGAACTCGCGCAGGCGATGGGGCTCAAGCCCACCGTGGTCATCGCCAAGTGCATGGAACTGGGGGTAATAGCGACTATCAATCAGAGATTGGATCTGGACACCATCTCCACCGTGGCGCTAGAGTTCGGTTTCAACATCGAGGAGGAGAAGGAAGTTGGCTTGGTGGAAGAGGTCCCGGAGCAGCCGGAGAGGTTGGAGCCTCGTCCCCCGGTGGTGACCATTATGGGGCACGTCGACCACGGCAAGACCTCTCTTCTGGACTTCATTCGGAACTCGACCATCATCGCTGGAGAACACGGAGGTATTACCCAGCACATCGGTGCCTACGTGGTTGAAACCGAGGCGGGTAGAAAGATCACGTTCATAGACACCCCGGGACACCAGGCCTTCACCGCCATGAGATCCCGGGGGGTGCAGGTCACCGACATTGTGGTTTTGATGGTGGCCGCCGACGACGGGGTTATGCCGCAGACGGCAGAGGCCATCGACCACGCCAGAGCCGCCGGGGTTCCCATAATTGTCGCCATTAACAAAATGGACCTGCCCAATGCCGAAAGCGAGGCGGTGAAGACCCAGTTGGCCAAACACAATTTGGCGCCGGAGGAGTGGGGGGGTAAGACCATCACCGTTGAGATGTCCGCTAAAACTGGTGCCGGGGTCCAGCATCTCCTGGAGATGATTCTTCTCCAGGCGGAGATGTTGGAGCTTGAAGCCGACTCTCAAACTCCAGCCTCCGGGGTAGTCATTGAATCCAGGATGGACCGAGGGCGAGGCCGGGTGGCCACGGTTCTAGTGCAGAAGGGAGCTTTGCGGGTGGGAGACCCATTCGTCAGCGGGGATTTTCACGGACGGGTGCGAGCGATGTTCGACGAGAGAAATCGCATCGCCTCTCGCGCCGGTCCCTCCACCCCCACATTGGTGCTCGGTTTCTCTGGGCTGCCCACCGCGGGGGACAGCTTCAAAGTGGTTGGCGATGAGAGCGAGGCTCGAGAGATAAGTCTGAAACGCCAGAGGTTGCGTCGGGAAAAGGAGTATCGCGCCCCCGAGGGACTGACCCTCTCTCAGGTTTACGAGCAAATCAAGGAGGGTCAGATGAAAGAACTCAGGTTGATCATCAAGGGCGATGTGGACGGCTCCACCGAGGCCCTCTCCGACACCCTGCAGAAGGTCTCCTCTGAGGAGGTGCGGTTGAACATAATCCATCGTGGGGTTGGCTCCATCAATGAAAGTGACGTTCTGTTGGCCACGGCCTCTCAGGCCGTCATAATAGGCTTTCACGTCCGCCCCGACTTCCGCGCCCGACAGCTGGCGGAGCAGGAAGAGGTTGATATCCGTCTCTACGACGTCATCTACGAAGCTGAAGCCGACATCAAGAAGGCTCTAGAGGGTATGCTCGAACCGGAAATCAGAGAGATCTCCACCGGCAGTGCCGAAGTCAGAAATACCTTCAAAATCTCCAAGCTGGGATTGGTGGCCGGCTGCTATGTTCGTGGCGGGGTGATAAGAAGAGGTTCTAAGGCCAGGGTCATAAGAGGTGGGGAAGTGGTCTATGAGGGGGTGATCGCCTCTTTGAAACGCTTCAAGGATGATGTCAAGGAGGTGAGCGCCGGATTCGAGTGCGGCATCGGGCTGGATGACTTTCAGGATTTGAAGGTCGACGACGAGGTCGAAACCTATCAGCTGGACGAGATCGCCCGCACCATCGATTCCGGAATGTCGATCAAGACTTAGAGGCTTCTATGGTCATTGGCGTTTTGAGACTGGAGTTGTATTTTCCGGGGAGCACCTCCTTGAAATCCAAGAGGCAAATCCTAAAGAGTATAAAAGACCGCACCCATAGCCGCTTCAACGTCTCCATCTCGGAGGTCGACAACGGTGATCTCTGGCAGAGGGCCACCCTGGGGGTTGCGGTGGTAAGCAAGGATCAGAGATATGCGAACGGGGTTCTGTCCCGGATCGCTGACAAGGTGGAGCGTGAAGACGCCGCCGAGGTTATAGACCTTGCCATGGAGTTCTTCTGATAGGTGCTGCGGCTTTGCGTGCGCACGTGACAATGAGCTTCAAAAGATCCGATCGGGTCGGAGACCAAATGAAAAGAGAGCTCTCCGACATCCTTCAGAGGGATCTTAGAGATCCTCACCTTGGCTTCGTCACCCTGACCGAGGTGGAGGTATCGGATGATCTGAGCTTTGCCAAAGTCTTTTGGACCGTTCTGGGCGACGAGGCCGATAAGAAAAGAAGCCTCCGGGTCTTGAACAAGGCCAAGGGGTTTCTGAGAGGGGAGGTCGGCAGGCGCCTCCGCCTGCGGGAGGCTCCGGAGCTGATCTTCAAATACGACAGCTCCACAGAGAGAGGTCTGCGCATCGAGCAGATTTTGGAGCAGATTAAGGAAGAAGAACAGGCTCGTGAAGAAGAAAAAGATAAATGAGATAATAGAGGTCATAAGGACCAAAAACCGATTTCTGGTCACCTCTCATCAGGACTCTGACGGCGATTCCCTGGGGTCACAGCTGGCTTTGGGTGAACTCCTCTCTAGCTGGGAAAAGAGGTTCAAGATTGTCAACCAGGGAGAGATCGCCTCCAAATACAAGTTCTTAGACAAACAGGGCTTGATAGAGACCTCGGAGGCAGCCCTAGATTTTAGGCCGGAGGTGGTCTTCGTCTTAGAGTGCCCGGATCTCTCTCGAGTCGGTTTCGTGCAGAACATGATTCCTGAAGATGCTCTACTGATCAATATCGATCACCACCAGGAAAACAGCCACTTCGGCGATATTGACTGGGTAGACCTCAAGGCCTCTGCGGTGGGTGAGATGATATACGACCTTTTGATCTCTGTCGGCCACCATTTGAGCCCCGATGCCGCCGAACAGATCTATGCCGCCATCCTCACCGACACCGGCAGGTTCAGATTCCGCGGCACCAGCGCCCGCTCTCTGCATATCTGTGCGAAGTTGCTGAGACTCGGGGTTGACCCCGAGAAAATCACCGACAGAATCTACTTCAGCTATGGCGAGGCCAACCTGAGGCTTCTGGGAGACCTCATCAGGCGAATGGAGGTGTTCTTCGGAGGGCGAGTGTGTGTTCTCTCCTTGAGCAACGGAGACCTGGAAAGATTCAATGCCAGCTTTGCCGACACCGAAGGGTTCGTGGATTACACCCAGTATTTGGAGGGGGTGGAGGTGGGAATTCTCTTCAAAGAGATAGCTCCGGGAGTCACCAAAGCCTCCATGAGATCCAACGATGCTTTCAACCTGATTCCCTTTGCTAAGAACTTCGGCGGCGGTGGGCACAAGGGTGCCGCTGGATGCACCATATACAAGCCCCTAAAGGAGGCCAAAAGGCTCATCCTGGGGCATCTGAAACAGTGTTTTGATCATGGAACTTGATGGACTCTTGAAGGTCGACAAACGCAAGGGGTGGAGCTCCCACGATGTCGTTGCCTATTTGAGGAAACACCTAAAGATCGGCAAGGTTGGGCACTCTGGAACCTTAGACCCCCTGGCGACGGGACTGCTTCTGATGGGTCTGGGGAGGGCCACCAGACTTCTGCCCTACCTGGTCGAATTGAATAAGGAATACAGAGTGGTCTTTAAGTTGGGTCAGACTACTGACACCTATGACGCTTTTGGCTCCATTAAGGAGGTTAACCCGATCGAGCATCTCCGGGAGGAGGAGATAGAAGAGGCCATCCTGGCTTTCCAGGGAGTGCAGACTCAGCTTCCCCCGCCTTATTCGGCGGTCAAGCTCGAGGGCAAGAAGCTGTATGAGTATGCCCGCAGGGGAGAGGAGGTTGAACCCGCTCCCCGGAAGGTTGAAATCAAGAGGATCCAGGTTCGTTCAATCGAGCTCCCCCTGGTGGAGGCGGAGCTATCCTGTTCGAAGGGAACCTATGTCCGCAGCATGGCCAGCAAACTGGGCGAGAATCTGGGCGTGGGGGCTCACGTTTTGGAGTTGACCCGCATTCGGGTGGGTCCCTTTGACCTGCCCGGCTCTCTCTCGATCAAGAGGCAGGAAGGCGATTCTTTGAGAGACTTGGTCTTAAGCAAGCTTCTTCCCTTCGATCAGGTTCTGGATTTCATGCCCACGCTCGTCATCAAGGAAGAGTATCGTGAGGTGATTCTGCATGGTCGTCCCCTGCTTCAGGAGTACTTTCAGGATTTCGACGGGCTGCCGGAGTCGGGTTACGCCGTGATCAAGGATAACAGGAACGCGCTTTTGGCAGTTGTCAGAACTCGCCGAGACAGCGAGCGGGGAACCCCGCAGGCAGTCTCCGACTTTAAGTATTGCCGGGTCTTTTTGAGCGCGGGTTGAATCCAGAATGAACGTTCACTACGACATCTTCGAGACCGGGCTGATCCGCTATAAGAAGCCGGTGGTGACCCTGGGGACTTTCGACGGAGTTCATTTGGGGCATCGGGGTTTGATAGAGAAGGTGTTGAAGGAGGCGAAATCGCGCTCCACCAGAGCTGTGGTGCTCACCTTCGATCCTCATCCAAGAGTGGTCATCTCCCCGAATGAGGCCCCGAAGCTTTTAACCACTCTGGTTGAAAAACTGAAGCGTTTCGATGAGATGGGGGTGGAGGAGGTCGCGGTTCTGAGATTTGACCTCAATCTGTCGGAACTTGATGCGGTTTCCTTCGTAAGACAAATCTTGATAAAGAAGCTCGATTTGGGGAAGCTAGTTATCGGATACGACCACTGCTTTGGCAAGGACCGTTCCGGTGGCATCGCGCTCCTCAAAAAGCTGAGCAAGGAGTTCATGTTTGACCTGGAAGTGTTCGGCCCGGTCCGCTACCGGGGAGAACCGATCTCCAGCTCTCGAATCCGTCAAGCCCTCTACGGGGGAGAGTTCGGCAAAGCCTTAGAGATGCTGGGGCAGGACTATCTGGTCTCGGGGGAGAGGGTGGCTGGGAAGGGGAGAGGCAGAAAGCTTGGTTTCCCCACCCTGAATATGTTGACCGCGGAGCACAAGCTCTTGCCCCCGGAGGGAGTCTATGCCTCCAGGGTTGAAATCGGTCGGAGGCGCCTCGGGGGCATGACCTACATCGGCACCCGTCCCACCTTCGGAGAGAGCCAGCGCTCTTTGGAGGTTCATCTGTTTGACTACGAAACTGCACCGCAGGCTGCCGGTTTGGAGAAGAACAGTCGGCAGGTGCACATTTACACCGAGAAGTATGTACGTCCGAATATCAGATTCGCTTCTCCGGAGGAGTTGATCAAACAGCTTAAGAAAGACGAGAAGAACATAAGGAAACTGTTGAGAGAGGATCTCTAAAGCCAGAATATTGAAATCAGCTTAACGGGAGGAAGATTTGCCGCTCAACAAAGAGGAAATGGAAAAAATCATAGAACAGTACCAGAAGCATGACCGCGACTGTGGTTCCACCCCAGTGCAGGTGGCGCTCTTGACCAAGAGGATCAAAGACCTAACCGAGCACCTAAAAGAACACAAAAAGGACCATCACTCCCGCCTGGGGCTTTTGAGGATGGTAGGGCAGAGGCGCCGGCTCTTGAACTACCTGCGGAGAACCGATCCGGAGGAATATAACCAGCTAATCGAGAGGCTGGGGTTACGGAAGTAGGTTTGGAGGAATAATGGCTGAACGTGTGGAGTTGGAACTGGGCGATAAACGCTTAATCATCGAAACCGGGCAAGTCGGCAGACAAGCAGATGGGGCAGTAACGGTCCGGCTGGAAGACACCATGTTGTTGGCGACCGCGGTCGCTTCCAAGAAACCCTTGGAGGGCAAGGATTTTCTTCCCCTCACGGTCGACTATCGCGAGAAAGCGTATGCTGCCGGCAAGATTCCCGGAGGGTTCTTCAAGAGGGAGGGACGTCCCAGCGAGAAAGAGGTTCTCTCCTCGAGACTGATTGACCGCCCCTTAAGACCCCTTTTCCCGGAGGGCTACTTCAACGAGGTTCAAATAATGGCGTTGGTCTTGTCCTCGGATCAGGAGAACGACCCCGGTGGGGGCGGTCAGGATCGGGCGCCTGGGAGGGGAATTCGTTGTCAATCCCACCTTCACCCAGCTGGAATCCAGCGATATGAACCTGGTGATTGCCGGCACCAAGACTCACATCAACATGGTAGAGGGCGGCTGTCGTGAACTTCCTGAGAAGGCGATAGCGGAGGCCTTAAAGCTGGGGCAGCAGAAGATTCGGGAAGTGGTGGAGCTGCAGGAACGACTGATCGCGGTAGCCGGAAAGGAAAAAGCCAAGTTTGAACCTCCCGAGATCCCGGCGGAGCTGCCGTCGAAGGTGACCGGGCTCTGTGCCGATAAGGTGGAGCGCGCCAACCGCATCTCCGACAAGAAAGAAAGAGAGGACCTCATCTCCTCTCTGGTGGAGGAGACCATTGAGGCGCTCAGCGAGACCTTCCCCGATAGCGAGCTCTGCATCAGCGAGCTCATTCACGAGCTGGAACGAAAGGATGCCCGGCGGATGATAATGGAGGAAAACCGGCGCCTAGACGGACGAGGCTTTTCGGAGGTTCGGCCCATTAGCTCTGAAGTGGGAGTTCTGCCTCGGGCTCACGGCTCCGCCATTTTCACTCGGGGGCAGACTCAGGCCCTGGTGGCAGTGACCTTGGGCACCAAGATGGACGAGCAGAAAATCGACGATCTGGAGGGGGAGTCCTTCAAAAGTTACATGCTCCACTACAATTTCCCCCCGTTCTCAGTCGGGGAGACGCGACCTATCCGGGGACCCGGACGACGAGAGGTGGGACATGGAGCCTTGGCGGAGAAAGCTATCGAGCCGGTGATTCCCAGCGAGGAGACCTTCCCCTACACTGTCAGACTCGTGTCGGATATTCTCGAATCCAACGGCTCCTCCTCCATGGCCACAGTCTGCGGCGGCTCGCTGTCGCTGATGGATGCCGGGATTCCGATAAAATCGGCGGTGGCGGGAATTGCCATGGGCCTGATAAAGGAGGGAGAGAGAGTGGCGATTCTCACCGATATACTGGGTGCCGAAGATCATCACGGGGATATGGACTTCAAAGTTGCCGGCACTGCCCAGGGGATCACCGCCTTCCAGATGGACGTGAAGATCAGCGGCTTGGACCTGGATATCATCGCCGAGGCTTTGGAGAGAGCCCGGGAGGCGAGGCTGGCAGTCCTTGAGAGCATGAATCAAACCATCTCCCGACCCCGTCCGGAGCTTTCTCCCTATGCTCCCCGAATCATCTTCTTGAAGATCAAGCCGGAGAAGATCGGGGATGTGATCGGCACCGGCGGGAAGGTCATCCGTGGCATCATCGAGAAATCCGGAGCCAAGGTCGACATCGAGGATGACGGCACCGTCCTGATTGCCTCCGTGGATCAGCGGGCCGGGGAGCTGGCAAAGGAGATGGTCTTGCAGCTGGTGGAGGAGCCGGAGATTGGAAAAACCTATCGGGGAAAAGTCAAAAGGATCACTCCCTTCGGTGCCTTCGTGGAGATACTGCCGAATCAGGACGGGCTGTTGCACATCTCCGAGATCGATTTCCAGCGGGTCAACCGCGTCGAGGACTTCTTAAAACTTGGAGATGACGTCACTGTGAAGGTGATCGACATTGATCCCGAGGGCAAAATCCGCTTGTCTCGCAAAGCCTGTCTAGCTGGCTCCGGAGACCGGGTGAAGAGAAGACAATGATGAGCAAAAAGGCGAAGGGTACGTCTCCCCGGGGGGATTCTGAGAGTTTCAAGAAGACGATTCTGCCCAATGGCCTCCGAATAGTGGCGGAGAGGATTCCTCACGTGCGCTCGGTTTCATTCGGGGTGTGGGTCGACGTCGGCTCCCGAGATGAGAAGTTGGAGAAAAACGGCATCTCCCATTTCGCCGAGCATATGGTTTTCAAGGGAACCAAGACCAGAAGCGCGCAGCAGATCGCCCAATCCTTGGAATCGGTGGGCGGACACCTAAACGCCTTCACCAGTAGAGAACAGACCTGCTATTACGCCAAGGTGCTGGACGGAAACCTCCCCCAGGCAGTAGAGATTATCGCCGATATTCTGAGAAATTCCGTCCTCCTGGAAGAGGATGTGAAAAAGGAAAAGAAAGTCATTTTAGAGGAGATAAAGGACGTCGCCGATTCTCCGGCGGAGATGATCCACGACCTGTTCGCTTTGAGCCTGTGGTCGAATCACTCTCTGGGCTATCCGGTGATGGGAAGGGCAAAGAGCGTCCGCGGCTTCAGTCGCGCCGACCTGGTCAGTTTCATGCAACACAGCTACTCCCCCCGGAGGATTGTGATCGCCGCCTCCGGCAATCTGAGGCACTCGCAGTTAATCGGAGATATACAAGAGCTTTTCCCCTTTAGAACAGATCGGGGGAGGAGCCTCCAGCGCTCCAGCCCAAAAGCCGCAAAGAATGCGCGCTTTAAGAGAAAAAAGACCGCTCAGGCTCATTTCTGCTTGGGTTTCCCCTCCTTTCCCTTCTCCGACCCAGACAGGCCAGCTCTGTCAGTTTTAAACAACATCGTCGGAGCCGGAATGAGCTCCCGGCTTTTCCAAAAGGTGAGGGAGGAGAGAAGCCTGGTCTACACCATTTATTCTTACATCGATTTCTACCAGGACACCGGCATTCTCGGAATATACTTTGCCACCAGCGAGCGCCAAATCAGGCAGGCTCTCAGTCTCGTAGTCGAGGAGCTTGAAAACCTCAAAGCTGGGAAGCTGAGCGAGGCTGAGCTCACGAGCGCCAAGAATCAGCTCAAGGGACAGCTGATGCTGGGATTGGAGAGCACCTCCAACAGGATGCACCGCATCGCAAAACACGAGCTTTTGGTGGGCAGGTTTATTAGC
>LIZU01000060.1 GCA_001302725.1 candidate division Zixibacteria bacterium DG_27 | reverse complement strand
AGCTGAAAATGTCTGAACAAGATGTTCGGATGCGTGTGACCAAAGCACGCGAGAGACTTTTCGCTGCGCGCGAGAAACGCGTTCATCCTCATAAGGACGACAAGATTCTGACGGACTGGAATGGCTTGATGGTCGCCGCCCTGGCCAAAGCAGCGCGAACCTTCGATGACCCCGGGTATGCGGGAGTGGCTGAGGTGTGCGTCGATTTCATTTTGAAGAATATGTGCGACCGCGGAGGCAGGCTCTTCCACCGCTATAGAGATGGCGAAGCTGCGATAACGGCCTACATTGATGACTACGCCTTTCTGACCTGGGGGCTGCTTGAGCTGTACGAGACAACCTTTGATGCGGGCTACATTCAGGCCGCTCTTGAATTGAATAAGATCATGTTCGAACACTTCTGGGATGAGCAGAACGGTGGATTCTATTTCACACCTGACGATGGGGAAGACCTGATCGTACGCAGCAAAGAGGTTTACGACGGTGCCGTACCGTCTGGCAACTCTGTAGCAATGCTCAACCTGCTTCGTCTCGGACGTATCACCGCAGAGTCCGATCTAGAAGAGGCGGCAGCTAGAATCGAACGCGCTTTTTCCACGGGTGTCAGACAATCACCGTCCGCGCATACCCAACTGATGGTTGCCATCGACTTCGGGAGAGGACCCTCTTATGAGGTGGTCGTGGCCGGTGACTCAAAGGCGGAGGACACAAAGGCGATGTTGAAGTCAGTGAGGGCGCGGTTTATTCCCAATAAGGTAGTCCTTCTCCGCCCAAGTGAGCAAGAGTCGCCTGATGTCATACGCGTAGCTCCATTTACCGAGGGCCAGACGAGCATAGACGGAAAGGCAACCGCCTATGTTTGTCGAGACTATGTGTGCAAGTTCCCAACAACGGACGTAGGCAAGATGCTGGAACTCCTCAACAAACAACGATGAAGCGTAGTTCAGCATTGTTCAGCATTGAACCACGTGGAACAATCATTGAACTTCTTGAACAACTTGTAGCTTAGTCCTGCCCACCGTAGCTGCGGGTTGAATGTTTGAACAGTTTTCTTTCTTGACTATCATCAGGTTGGCCACTACAATTCAAAAAAGAATTTGAAGTTTGGGAACTAGAAAATAAAGGCGGAGCGGCCCCGGAAACTAGCGTCAGAGTGGTCCCGCGAGGGGGCACTAAGTAGTTAGATGCCGGGCTCCGCCTTAAGACTTACTTACGGACAGGCATGCCCCAGTCCCGCAGGTCCGTTGCCAAGAACAGTAGGCCCCTCTTTGATTGACATGATTCAGCTATAAGAAGTGCAAGAGTCCAATTCAGCCGCATTGGAGCTGCAGGGAGTTGGACGAGATGCTCGAGAAAATCAAGCGTAAGCACAAAGAACAATGAAACATAGTTCAACATTGTTCAACATTGAACCACCTTGAACTACAGTTGAACCTATTGAACAACATAAATCCTGGTGCTGATCACCATAAACCGGATTGAACAACCTGTAGCCCAATTCCGGTCGCGGTGATTCCAGTTGACCGAGCGCGAGGCAGGTGGTAGAATGCCCATCCGTCACTTGCGAGGTCCATGCACTGGAGGACGGTCAATGAGGCTTTATGAGTACGAAGCTAAGAAAGTGTTTCAAGCCATGGGAATACCTGTTCCCAAGCAGTATGGAGTAGTGCATTCGCTCAAGGATCTGGAAGGCGTGGATCTGAAGTTCCCGCTCATGCTAAAGGCCATGGTCCTTGTTGGTGGTAGGGGCAAGGCAGGTGGAATCAAGAAGATAAAGAACCTGGCTGAGGCAAAATCAGTAGCAAAAGGTCTGCTGTCAATGAAGATCAAGGGTTACTCTGTCGAGACCATTCTCGTTGAAGAGTGCCTTGAAGAAAAGGCGGCGTGCTACATCGGCGCGACCATGGACCCGTCAAGCTTCAATAATGTGGTGATTGTGAGTGCCTCTGGTGGCGTGGACATTGAAGAAGTAGCCAAGAGCCAGCCAGAAGCTATCATCAAGGAAGAACTTGAAGGGAATGACAGAGAACTCCACCCAGAAGTGGCAGGTAGATTGGCTCTAAAACTTGCCGAGGGCCTTGGTGCCTCCAGCCTTGCTGACGGGCTGAGCAGCATAATCTCTAGTCTTTACGCGACTTACCAGAAATACGACGCCAAAGTCTGCGAGGTGAATCCACTTCTTGTTACTGAAAAGGGCCCTGTGGCAGTTGATGCAAAGCTGGTTCTTGACGACAACGCTCTTTACAGGCACGCAGATCTTTTCAAGATGCTGGGGCTTAGCGATAGACGGCACGATGTGGCCGAGCCAACAAGAAATGAGCAGCGGGCAATGGCAGCCGGGTTTCCCTATGTCGATCTGCTTCAGGAGGACGCAAAGAAGGATCCGGAAAAACTGTACGTTGGTATCGTTCCAGGCGGAGCGGGATACGGCATATTCTCAATAGATGAGGTCGCAAACGTTGGCAGAAAATACTTCGATGGTAAGGTGGTGCCCGTCAATTTCATGGATTCAGGTGGTGGACCCCCTCAGGGCAGGGTTGCTGAAATGTTTCATCTACTGATGGATTATCCCATTGTGGATGTGCTCATCACCTCCAGATTTGGCGGCATCTCAAGCTGTGATGTTTTTATCCGTGGGCTCGTACAGTGTCTGCAAGAGCGTCACGAGAAAAAACAGCGGGTCCTTCCGATATACGGGAGAATGGTTGGCACTGATCTTCCCAGTGCTCACGCGTTCCTTGAAAAAGCCAGATCAGACATGCCTGAGATACTGAAAGATCTGCACATGATAATTGGCAATCAGAAAATAATGGCAGAAGTGATACGAGAAGGATTGGAGGAAGCCTTCAAGGCCAGAAGGGCTTCCCGCTGAGGAATGGATTCATGCACGAAGGGAGATTGGTAGGAGAAAAGAGATGAAGAGGCTGCCTGCTCAAAAAGGTATGCTTCATTACCTGGTAAGCAAAGTCAGGCCTGACATTGGTCGGACCATCGAAAAGACCGGCGTGATTGAGACGATAGTGGTTGGCCTGGGCGCGCAGGGGACGAGGCACGCCGGATTGATGCAGGAGTTTGGAACAAATGTGACTGCGGGAATTGCTCCCGGCAGGGGCGGTACGAGAATCCACGAGACAGTTCCGGTCTATGATACTGTCAAGGACTGCCTCGAAGAGTATCCCAATATCGTTGCTGCCAGCATATGGCGGCACTATTCGACTGCCAGAGACGCGACAGTTGAGGTTATCGAATCCGGCATTCCGCTCGTGCTTCTTATCACCGAGGGAATTCCTCTTCGTGATGTGAGGGATATCCTTGTGGCTGCCCGAAGGAAGAAGACTCTCTTGCTGGGGGGAAACACACCAGGCGTAATATTTCCTCCAGAAGGGATAAAGATCGGGATGCTACCCAACGTCTTCTATCCCGAAGAAACCTCTCCTGGCGTTTTTGGGCCGCATGGGGTCACCATAGTCTCGCGTAGCGGCGCGATCCTTTATCACATGTCGGATGCTCTTGCCAGTGCCGGGATTGCGCAGAATGCTGTACTGGGGATAGGCGGGGACGGCGCTATCGGTTCAACCTTCCAGGATTTGATCCCGCTGGTCATGGGATATAAGAACACCGAACTGGTGGTCCTGGCAGGAGAGATCGGCGGGAGCATGGAGGAGACTCTCGCGCAGAACATAGAGAAGAACCGGCACCTTTATCCCAAGCCGCTGGTCGCGATCATATCCGGAAGGCATGCTCCCGAGGGCAAGACCATGGGTCACGCCGGCGCGATAGTCTCTCCGGGTCAGGCATATGGGACCTTCGAATCAAAAAAAGCGGCTCTTGAGCGGGCGGGCGTAGATGTGGTCAACAGCCAGTACGAGCTGATAGATGTGGTGGGTTCGAAGCTCAAGGGTAAGAAGTATTTTCAGACTGAGAGATACTATGAGAAAATGAGAGAGACGTGGGAAGCCAAGCCAAAAAAGCGGGGATGGGGTACTCTCATCACAAAGGTTGCACCCAACACACTTATGGTTTCAGGATACTTACTTCAGGATTTGATAGAGAAGGCGAGTTTTCTTGAAACGGCGCATCTACTCATCAAAGGAGAACTTCCTGATAAACAGGTCCTGGAGGAGCACAGAAGGAGAGCATTCGAAGCGTCTCAGATTGAAGCGCCCGTTTTTTCGTGGTCAGATTCAGACGACATATCAAAGACCCTTGCCTCGTTTCTGCTTCTCGACGAGCACGTAGCTAAGTTTCCCCAGGCGGGCAAAGACGGGCCTGTTCAAAAAGCCGTGTTCGCTATCGGCCGTTTCGCACGTTATCTGGCCAGGAGACTGGGCACAGAGTCGGCTTTGAACGGAGCGGATGCAGATGAACCGTTCTCTGCCATCGTGTCCAGGGCGATTTCCGGCAACAACATTGTTGATCCACATTACGCCCGCATGCTTGAGGCGATGATAGTTGCGAGCGTTGACCATGGGGTTACGCCGCCTTCCGCGCAGGCGACGATCATCGCTGCTTCAACAAGAGCGGCATATGAAGTGGCCGTCGCGCACGGCATAGGCGCGATAACAGATGTGCATGGTGGCGCGGGCGCAAAAGCTGCTGAGTTTTTCAGACGCTGCACGGCGGAATCGCGACAAGAAGGGATTTCAATTGATGAGGCAACTCGCTCTCTAATGAGCGAGTATGTCAAGGCCGGTAGGCGTATCGAGGGTATGGGCCATCGAATTCACACCGATGATCCCAGGCGGGACACGCTGTGGAAACTTGCGCGGGAATGTGAAGTCGCAGGCGATAGCGTTGCCGTGTCCAAAATCGCAGGTGCCGTTTTTGAACAGGTGAAGGGGATAAGTCTTCCCATAAATGTTGATGGAGTGATTGGTTCAATTGTCGCTGACATGGGCCTGGGTTCTTCCGTGGCGAAAGCATTGTTTGTATACGGTCGCCTGGCCGGGCTTTCGGCACACTACTTCGAAGAAATAGCGACTCAGCCGCAGATGCGCCGAATCAACTTCGCGGAGGCGGTGTACAGGGGTAAGGAACTGAGAACCTTTCCCAGGGGACGATGACCCGCGCGGACTCAAAACTTCACGAACCCTTCCGAGACCGTGTTTTTTGGGAGCTCCATATTCCGATACCGATTTTCGCATAAGTGCCGGCAAATGCGGCCGTAGGCGATCCGAATATGTCAAAACCGGAAACCTGCCAGTTGCTTTCGAATGGAAGCCAGATATAACCCGTTCTCATGTTGAGGCAGATTCCTCCTTCGGTCCGCCTTGTCTCCATCAGCTTGAGCCTGTAATCGGCGCCCATGGAAAAGTTGAGTGCGAAGGCGCCGAACCCCGGCTCTTCCCACTCCGGAAGAATCTCTTCACCAAAATAGAAATCATAATAGTCTCTTGAATGAACTCGGAGCTTTGCTCCGCCTCCGCCGATACCAACGAGAGGATAGATGAGCAGATTGCGGGTCGCGACAGGGACAACCCCCAGGTTGATAAACCCATATCCACCTTGAATTTTCGCCATCGCGTCTGGTCCTGACGCGCTCTGCCAGAATCCAGCACCTTCGGCGCCTATGAGCATTCGTTTGCCAAGCCGAAAATAGCCGGAACCGCCAATGGTCCTGCTCACGTCGTCGAAGGCGCCTGCGCCGTTTTTCGAGAGCTCTCCGTTGACTCCGGATAGATCCATGTCATGTAGTCCAAATTCGAAACTTCCAGAGAAATCCATGGGTGGAGCGTGACCCATGAATGCGTGTGCCGTTTGGCCAATCGGGAGACAGGTCAGGAGTGAGAGAACAATGATCTTCGAAGTTGTGTAACGCATTTTGACCTCCTTATGTGAGTCGTATCTGTAATAGTCAATAATCAAGTGTCGTGCCAATGTTGGAAGGTATCCCTTATGTTCTTGTAGTGTAACAGTTTAAGGAGGATCGTGTCTCTCGGGCTCCTGGCATGCGGGCACAGAAAGCGTGCGGAGCCGGGGCCTTGCTGCACGAGTTCTGTGCATCTCTACATTAAGTATGAAGTACGAATTGCGAGGTACAAGGGACAGGCCATGAAGTGCCGGGCAGTAAATGCAGAGTGCAAATCTGTTTGTAGTCTGGAGGCTGTATATTGTGATTTGTTTCCAATAAGGATTGAGCTTGACCTTGAGCCCATGAGGATTTAAAATCTTGGACGCTGGGTTTCTGGTTGGGAACGTGAAAAGGAGTGAAGAGATGGCGAGACTAGAGAGAGGTGTGCTAGGTGTTCTGTTTCTTTCAGCAATAGTCGCCACAGGGTGTTATACGCCTCAGGGCCAGAAGACGCTTGTCCCACCCGTGGGGTTTGTGACCGGCAAGATATACGATGAGGAGACAGATTTGCCGCTCGCAGCTGAGATAACTTTTCCGCTCGACCCATCTCTCGGAGGCGTGGTGAGTGCCCCTGAAACAGGTATCTTCAGGCTTACACTTCCTGTAGGAATACACCGGCTCCATGTGGAGAAGGATGGTTACAAACCGTTTGAAGTCCCTGTAGACGTGACTGAAGGAAGGACCATCCTCAGGGATGTATCTCTCACAAGGAAGCGCGTTGCCAAAGGTACTGTCACAGGCAGAGTGACGGATGCATCGACAGGGTTGCCACTGGGAGCAATGATAACCTTCCCGGGCACTGCCGTTCCGGCAACTGCCAGCGACCTCCGGAATGGCATCTATAAGACTACGCTCCCGCCGGGAACGTATGTGGTAACCGTGATAGCACAGGGTTATCTGAGCGTTTCCTCCCCAGTTGTAGTCATGGACGGCGCGTCAGTGATCCAGAACTTCGAACTGAGGAAGAAGTAACCGCAATACAGCCCCAGATAAGACTAGATTGATGTGAGCGAGAGACCGCATCTATTGTG
>LIZU01000059.1 GCA_001302725.1 candidate division Zixibacteria bacterium DG_27 | reverse complement strand
GAGAGATTCGTCAGGGAGCCGCCGCTGGGAGTGAAGATGTTGCTGCGGCTGTCCTTGCTCAAATTGAGAATCAGTTTCCTTCTAACCTTAATCTCCCTTTCGGCTCTGAAGGTCGCCTGTTGATCCTCGGGAATGTCGTGAACATGAATATGTTCATACTGGTAAGTCAAGGCCACGAGGTAGACCCGGCGGAGCTCCCGACTCAGGCCGAAGGAGGCAGAGAAGTCATCGTAAACGTAATCACGGTTGACCGGCAATTTGCCGGGCTCGTAAGTGAAATCCAGGCTCAAGGGGGTCCGAGGCAGAATCCACCAGGGCCACAGGTAGGAAATCGAAAGGCGGTTGCGGTAGTTGTCCCAGTCCGGGATTACCTGAAAGCCAGAGGAGAGGGAGAGGCTCAGCCGGTGCCCACGCCTCCAGATATTGCGGTTTCCCCATGCTACTGAGGTCTCGAAGGTGAAATCGCGCTCGTAGTCCTGACCGGCCCCGAGTTTCAGATTGACGTAATTCGGTTTTCTCTCCGCCACCGTCAGACGCATACCTGGCCTCAGAGGGTCAGCAGAGGTCTCCACGAGAGAGAGGGAAACATAGCTGAAAAGACCGGTGGAATATAGATACTGCTGGCTGTCGATGATCTTTCTGCGACGGTATATCTCCCCCTCCTTGAAGGTGATCTCTCTTCTGGCGACGTGATCCTGGGTTTTGTCTAGCCCGACGATTTCTAATCTCCCGAAGCGGGCCAGTTCCCCAGGATTTATAGAAAATGTGACCGTCGCCGATTCATAATCCTCCGGAATCTCCACTCCAACGCTCACCTCTGCATAGGGATAACCGTGGTCGGCGTATGTGTTTTTAACTGCCAGGGCAACTTGGCGAAGGGCGGTCCTGTCAAGAGGCGAGCCCGGCATAATGGTCTTGAAATTCTTCCAGACCTCGTTGCTGAAACTCCCTATATCCCCGATCAGCTTCAGCTCTTCAATGAAAGTCTGGGGGCCCTCGTGAATAACCACCTCCAACACTGCTCGATCTTCCCGGCTGCCTGGTTGAGCCTCGACCACGGAGGTGGCTTTGAGAAATCCCTGGGAATGGTAGAAGGAATCGATGGAGGCTTTCTCAAACTGCAGAAAGCGCTCCGTGATTCTCCTCTTTTTCCGGAAGAGGTGATACCAGCGTCTCTCCTCCAACACCATCTGTTTTTTGATTTCTTTATCTGAGAGATGATAGTTTCCGGAGATGTCTATTCTCTCGACGATGTTGGGAATTACACTCTTGTCGGAGGTGGGTTTCACCTGATTGCAGAGAGTCGGGGAAGCGAGAAAAGATAAGCCCAGGAGGAGGATTATCCCAAATTGACGGAGTGCGGCCATGAATCCTCAAAACTCCCAGTTCGTGCTCAAGTCGAAGTGGAAAAACCTGTTTTTGTCGTATTTTCCCTCCAGGGAGAGACGACGACCTAAGCGATACTCAGCGGCGATCTCCTGGGCGGAGGTTAGGGAGAGACGGCGAGAATAACGCAGATAGACGTTGGGGCTGATGTATTGACCAACGGTCACCTCGGTCTCACCGAGGTCGAGACCGTGACTTGCCGGTGGACGGATCGAGAAAGTCTCCACCCCCAGAGTCCTGGCAGCTTGGTCCTCGAAATATTTTGTGAGGTAGCCGCTGAAAATTCCCTGAGCTTTCTCTCCCAGAGCCTGGTTGTAGCTGACTTGGGCAGTATCTGCGTATAGAGGCCGGTTCAGGGCAATCGATTCTAAGATCTCCTGTTGACTCATCTCCCTCTGGGAGGCGCCCCCATCCACCGCAAAGCTTAGCTGCGGGGCCGACAGAGTTCCAGTGATATAGACGTAGTAGATTCTCTCTCCCTGGGCGAATCCCTCCGTCTCAGAGTAGACAGTGCGGATTTGGGTTTTGAAGTCCAGCTGCGGGTCGATTTTGGCGATGTTGTCGAAGTTCATCTTACCGGAGACGATGTCGAATCTGTTCCCGTAAATGAAAGCATTCCCGCGGATGGACTCCAAGTCTCCCAAGATCTGGTAGTTCCCGAGGCGACGACGGATTTTGAGCTTGCTTCTGAACTCCGCCTCCAGGTCAGTGTTCTTGATCCAGAGGTTGTTGTCCGCAGTCGCCTCCAGGTCTAAGTCCCAGCTGGTGGAGTCAATTACGGTCGGCAGCTCCCGGGAGTCGGATTGCACCGCCGAGAAGGGTTCCTGATAGAGCAGCTGCTTGATCTCCACCCTTCCGGAGACAGCCGGCGGGGAGTGCCCCCTGAGGGACAGATCGAAGTCAAAGAGGGCGGTTAAATCCAGGTAGGCATGGGTGAGCGGGACATTTCTCCCGGAGAGCGCCAGATTGTAATTGAAGGTGTTGAGGTCTAAAACCTCCACGGTCCCGGAGAGGGTAATTTCGCCAATCTTCTCCCTGCGGGGGAAGAGCGAACTCCAAAACCTCTGGAATATGCCGGCGGAGGCAGCGGACTCTAGATCCAAGTTGCCATTGACTGCCTCGACATAGATGGTGTTGTTCTCCAGGCGCAGCTGCGCTTCTAGATTGTATATCGGCTCCAAGAAATCGGCCAGCTTTAAAACCCCGTGGCTGAGGTTCAATCTCCCCTCGAATTGTGGACGCTTTAACGTGCCAGAGACGGCCACGTCCGCCTGAAAATCTCCAAAGAGGTACTCCAGCTCCTCTATCAGGGTGCTGAACATGCTCAATTGCTCACCCCGAGCCTGCAGGAAGAATCCGAGGGGCTTAGCCTCCAGGCTCCGCTTCTCTCCTCCCAAAGGGAGGTCGACGGGGATGAAGCCGGAACCGCTGTAATTCTCCACCTGGTGTTGTAATCTGATGTTATGGAAATCCAGGAGTTGATTACGGTAGCTCAGATCCAGGTTCAAGACTCCCATCTCCACTCCCTCCAGGTTCAGACTGTCGATTTGGACCGAGGAAGTCAGTGTCGGGGAATTGAAATCGCCTCCGATCTTTCCGGAGAAGGAAACCTCTCCCAGAATGCTCAAAGAGGGGAGAACTAGATTGGTGAAGGGGAAGATATCAATCCCTTCCCCCTTTAACGTCAAATCAAAAGCCTGGTCTTTGCCCAACTTCCCGCCTAGGGAGACCTCCCCCCCGCCAACGGTGAACTGACACTCTCTCAGCTCGATAACCGGCTCTCCCAAGAGAACCAACTGCCGCCCCCGAGAGTATATTGGGGTCTGATCGAAAAAGAGATTCAGGTATTTCAGAGATAGCTCTGCAGGGAACTGCCCCTCATCCAGCCTACCAGCAAACTCCACTTTCAGGTCGCTCGCGGAGACTGTCACAGAGTCGAAGTCGTAAAGGTCACCGTCCACCCCGATAAAGGCTTCGAATTCATTCAGGGGAACCGACCAAGCCGAACCTCCCCCAGATTGAAGGCGAACCTCCCCCTGTCTGTGAGAGAGGAAATTGTCTAATGACAAATCCAAAAGAAGATCCGAACTGTAGAGGCTGTAAGCCCAGCAGGAGTCGGAGCGGAGATGTCCCCGGAGATCGAAATCCTGAGTTTTCCCGCTCAGATTAAACTCCGCCCAGGCTCTGCCACCCAAATCGGTTATGAAGATCTGCTGATCGAAATCATTCAAATCCTGCAGCTCTACGTAACCGCTCAGATCGATGTTTCCATCATATTCTAAGTAGCCGTTGACGCCAACCTTGCTGTTTTTGTAAGTGGCTTCGAATCCACTCTCAAACTGTAATCTCTGGGTGCTTATGACCATATCTCCGGAGGCACCATCGAAGTGGAATCTGTCTATTCCCCCGGGGCCTAAGCTGCAGCTGACCTTCATCTGCATCTCTTTTTCCGTGAAACCTCGGCCCTCCATCCTCAGATAGCCGGAGAAGTCGCTGCCAAGCTCCCCGGAGATTACTTTCGCAAGGTTCAGGTGACGAGTTTGCCCCTTAAAAGAGTACGTTTCCGGTCTAGTGGCTAAGTCGAGGTAGCCGCTCCCGGAAATCGGCGCCTCGAAAATTCGCCCTTTAATGGAGGCGAACTCTATCCTCCCGGCCGAATAGCTGTATTTGGTCTTCACCTCCTCGAATTTCTTCCCCATGAAGACGCCGTCGAGTTTGGCCTGACCCCCAAACTGTTTCAGATCACCGGCAACCTGGCCGTCGATCGAGACGACCCCGGTCAGATTCGGCTTTATGAACCTCGAGATTTCAAGAAAGGAGACCTTATCCCCTTTCACCACGAAAGAGAAATTGGGGGATGAAAGCTGACTAAAACTTCCGCTCAAGGCAAAATCGGACTCAGCGGTTCTGATCTGCAGTTTGTCAACGCAAAGCAGATCTTTCGCCATTTTGATATTCCCAGACAGCTTCTTGAGTACCAACCCCCTGGTCAAGGATCTGAAGGAGAGGCTATCGATGTCGAGCCGGAGAGTGTCAACTTCTCCCTTAAGCTTCGCAGATAGGTTGATGAACCGAAAATCGGAGGTGGCCTGAGGATCAGCAAACGAGAAAGCCCCCTCTTCGATTTCTAACGAACCGACCTCGAGGGGCGGGTAGCCCTTGAGGCCTTCATCGCCCGATGCGGACTTGGGAGGGAGAATCAGCCGGCCTTCCTCATCCCTCTCCAGGACCACCTCCGGATGGTCAACAAGGATTGAGGGGAATCTCCACCTGCCTCTAATCAAGTCTCTAAGTTGATAGTGCAGCTCCAACCCCTCTATATGACCGATTCGATGCCACTCTCCATCTCTGGAGCAGGCAAGCTCAACGTCTGACACTCTCAGAGCGGGCCAGATTCTGCGGTCGAGTTTGCCAACCGTCACCCTGAGACCGTACCTTTTCTCGAGGTTTTTTCTGATGAAACCGTTCAGCTGATCCTCGGGGAGGTCGGTCCCGAAATAGAAGGAGGCGATAATCCCCAGGACAATGATTATTGAGAGCAAAAGTCCGAAAGTGACTTTCAAACCAGAGGGCATATCTATAATATACTCTTAGGCCATCTCTCAGTTCTTTTGAGACAACGAAATCATAATAGCAAAATGCCCCCTAAAATCAAGACGAATTGTGGCCCCCCTCTCACAGATGGTGAGCAGTGAATTGTGAATAGTCCTCAACCGCAATTTCCTTTCCCCTATCTTTTAATCCCTGTTCCCTCTCTCCGGTCTCCTGTTTGCCAATTCCCCAATTGAAGATACTTCATTATACTATCACAGAACATGTAGGTAGGATATGGACACCTTGACTCACGCCCTGACCGGCGCGGTAATCTCCAATCTGGGTTTCAAGAAACAGATCCCCGGGGCTGGTTTTACCTTGGTGACAGCCTCGGTTCTGCCGGACATAGATTGGGTCTCTCGATTTTTCGGCATCGCCGCATATTTGAAGTACCACCGCAGCTTCACCCATTCCCTGCCGGGAATCATTTTTCTAACGATAATATTGACCTTGATCGTGAAGCTTTTTTTCAGGAGGGCGGATTTGAGGACGACATTTCTCCTATCACTTTTCGGGGGCCTTTTCCACCTTCTTATGGACCTAATCAATCCGTACGGGACTCAGGCATTTTACCCTTTCCTCTCGGAGAGGTACGCCTGGAACTGGGTTACGGTGGTGGATCTCTTCATCACCCTTCCGCTGCTTTTCTGTCTGCTCCTGATACACATCGTCCGACTATCACCCGTCAAGACCGCTTCGGTGGCACTGGGGTTTGTGATTCTGTTCATCTCTGCCAAGGGGATCTGCCACCAGATAGCCTTAAAGGAGCTAAACGAACTCTCCCGACCAGTGGAAGAGACGTTCAAGGCCGCGGTCTATCCCGACTTCTCCTCTCCCTTCCTCTGGAAAGGGGTGGTAGAGACCGATAGAGCTTACCGGATTGTCAGCCTCAACATCTTAAGATCTGAATGGTCAAATCTTGAGGACTACAGAAAACCAGAGATAAACGAATTCACTCAATTGGCAGAGAAATCCCTCTTGCTGAAAACCTATTTGGAATTTGCCCGACATCCCCTCCTGCATTACCAGGAGGTTAATGGCTACCATCTTGTCAGCTGGCAGGATTTGAGCTTCGGTCTGAGAGGGAAAAGAGGCTTAGTGGTGTTGGTGATCTTAAGCGACGGTGGGGAGATCCGGTATGAGCATCTCTCCTTTTTTGATCCAAAGCTCCGTCCCGAACGGGTGGAAAGGCTGATTGAAAAGATTGGGAATCAGTGAAACTCTCCCAAAAACATAGGGCGGAGTGTGCAGCTCCGCCCTAATTTCAACTGAAATCGACCTGAAGGTCAAATCCTACTTCACCAAGATCATCCTCCTCACCTCCGAGAGGTCCCCCGCGCTCAACTTGTAGAAGTAAATTCCCGAGGAGACCTGGGAGGCGTCCCAGACCGCGCTCCTGCGGCCGGCTTCCTGGTGAGAGCTCACCAGAGTCTCGACCAGCTGTCCCTGGAGGTTGTAAACCTCCAGCTTGACCTCCCCGGGCTCCGACAACTCATAGCTTATGGTAGTGGCGGCATTGAAGGGGTTGGGGTAGTTGCCGAAGAGACCAAAACCAGCCGGCAGGAGCTCTTCTGTGAACTCCAGTCGATCTTGCTCCGGAAGGATGAGGGGCCCGCTTCCTTCGCGTTCTCCCGGCTGTTTGGCAAACTGGAAGTAAGAGGAGTCCAGAACCATCCAGGGATACTCGCCGACGTAAGCAATGTAGCTGTAGTATCCCGGCGGGGCAGAACCGATGACTTTCTCGGAAATCTTTCTGTAGCGGACGGTGTCGTTGGCAGGCACAACCAGATCCTCTACCAGTCTGACGGGCCCATAATAGCTTCCGTCGGGTAGGTGGGCTTTGGTCCACACATCCACCGTCTGAGGCTCTGGCTCCTGGTTATGAACGCCTCCCCAGTAGGAGAAGCGTCCACCTTCTGGAGGAATG
>LIZU01000058.1 GCA_001302725.1 candidate division Zixibacteria bacterium DG_27 | reverse complement strand
TCTTGTCTTCATCTCCTCTGTTTTCACTGCGCCTTTTTGTGATGTCAGGAATTTCTTCCTGACACTTTTCCGTCGGGTGGAAACACCTGACGGCACCGAACGGCGGTGATAAATTCACCGCCCTAGGGGTTTAGATGGATTTTGGAAACCTGAAGGTTTCCGCTACAATGCTGTTGTTTCCGTTTCCTCCACTCGCACTGCCGCCTCTTCGACCGCTACGGTCGGAATCGTCTCCTCCACAATATACCTTGCAGAGGCGAAATCGTTCTCGATCTCCTCGCTGGAGGGAATGTATTTCGCAAACTTCACCAGATCAGCCGACTCCAAAAAATCCCTGCTTCTCTCGTAAAGCCAGCTTTCAAAACGCGCTTTCCTCATATTCTGTTTGATTTCGTATGTGGTCATATCCACGGCAGCGATTGGGAAACGCCTCTCCAAATACCGCTTTACGATTTCAGAAAGCCTGAGGTAATAAAACTTCACCTGCCCCGTTGCGAGCAAATCAGAGGATTCCAACTCTGAGAGGGCCAATAAAGCCTCCTCCCAGGGAGGAATCGGAGGTTCAGCCTCTTCCTCCTTCGGTTTGGGATGCAGCTTCCGGTAACGCCAATACCATATACCACCACCAAGCAGAAGTAGAACTGCGGCGATGATGATGTAGGGTAGGTAGCCCGCGGGAACGCTCGCCTGCGGTTTCAACCCTCTTATGTCGGTGGTGTCCTCGGCTGTGGCAACGACGGATTCCACCATAATCGTCAGAGGCTCGGATTTGATGGAATGTTCGACGCTGTCCGCAGTCAGGTATCCAATCTCCAGAGGCGGAATGACGTATTCGCCGGTGGTGAAGGTCGTGATGACATATTCACTCTTGTTCACGATCTGCCCCCGCTTACTCTTCTTCTCCGGATAGGTCTTGTAATCCTTAACCTCGAAAGCCCCCAAGTTCGCACCCAGGTTGAGAGGCAAAAGCTCAATCGAGGATTCGTGGATTATCTCTAAGGTGTAAAGAACCCGATCGCCGATGGTGATGGTGGACTTATCCACCATCGAGTTCACCCGGATCAACTCCTCTTCTGCATACAGCCCTATGCCCGACAGTAGCCAAAGAATTGACGCCGGAACAACTAGATATTTCCCCAAAGAAATCATAACTGGTCTTCGAAAATCTGGACCTTCTCCGCTTCCATCAACCTGGCAATCAACTTGTCGAACTCTTCCTGGGAGCGCTCCTGCTGAAGCTTGAGTTTGGCCAAATCTCTAGCTTCGTGGAAAGACTTATTCTCGAATTCATCCCTGTGTGCTTGATAATATAGCTTGGCGTCACTGTCGGTGACCTCTATCTTGGAATAAACCTCCTCCTGAAGGATCTTCTGAACCAGAAGCTGTTTTTTCACATCCTCCAGACCTTTCAGAACTTCCGGGTCTTTGTTGTAACCCTTCCTTAGAGCGGAATCGTGAAGCAGCTCCCCTCCTATGTACTGTCTCAGGAACTCCAACCTCTTGTCCTTTGAGTTGATGTCTCTCTGCGCGAATTCCGGGAGGCGGCTTATTCCCTCCTCCAACTCTCCCAGAGTGATCCCTCTTTTTCCAATTCTCGCCACCACCCTGCCACCCGGTGTTCCTGGTTTCTCACCAGTGGAAGTCTCCCTTTCCAATTCTCTCTGGGCATCGAAGGAGCGCCCCAATCTCTCGTAACATTCCACCAGCTTCAGGCTCAGTTCTCTTTCCAGTTCCTCCCCAGGCTTTGAGAGCTTCGCCTTGAGAAATCTGGCAGCGGCGTTCTCGTAATCGCCGAGTTTCGCCTCGTAGATTTTGCCAGCGAGGTAATTGAGATTGGCGCTCTTCTTTTCAGAGAGCTTGCCGGTTTCCAAAATCCGGTCGTATTCGGCGATCGCCTGAGAGTAGAGTCTATTGTCGGCGAGAGCATGAGCATACTCCTGCATTTTGTCAATATCAGCTTCCGGCTCTCTTTTGGAGAGAGACTTAATAACCAGAAATGCCTGAGCTGCAAGAATCACAAGCAGCAAAACCCAGAGTATTGGTGAGAACGCTCTAGTCTCTTTCATCTCTTCTAACGGAAACGTTTTGCCCGCACCCTGAAAAAGGTCACCAAAGGTTCCACGTAGGATCCGGAGGTGAGAATATCTATGTGGTCGATGTTTATCGAACGAAACAGACGGTTTCTTTCCGTCTCCTCCTGGACGTTATAATCGGAGAAGTATTTTCTGACCCTCGGATCACTAGTATCAACCAACATCTGCTCCCCGGTCTCGGAGTCCTCCAGCTCGATTAAACCGATCTTGGGAAGCTCCACCTCTCTCGGATCGGTGATCTTTATGGCGACGATATCGTGCCTGCGGTTCGCCATCTTCAACGACCTTTCGAAACCCTTGTTCAGAAAATCGGAGATCAGAAAGACCACCGCCCTTTTGGTCAGCACCTGGGAGAGGAAAGTGAGAGCCTGGTCGATGTCGGTGCCTCGACCTTGAGGTTTGAAATAGAGCATCTCCCGTATCAGACGAAGGACGTGTTGTTGTCCCTTCTTGGGGGGGACGAATTTCTCCACCTGGTTGGTGAAGAGAATAAGCCCCACCTTGTCGTTGTTCTTTATGGCTGAGAAAGCGAGAAGAGCACCGATTTCGGCGGCGATTTCCTCCTTCAGGCTTCTGGTGGTGCCGAACATTCCGGAACGAGAGAGGTCCACCAGGAGAACCACCGTCAACTCCCTCTCCTCCCTGAACTTTTTGATGAAAGGAAAACCGTATCGGGCGGTAACGTTCCAGTCGATGTTCCTGACATCGTCTCCGGGCTGATATTCCCGCACTTCGATGAATTCCATCCCCTGCCCCTTGAACGTGGAGTGATATTGCCCGGAGAAGACATCATTCACAAGCCGGTTCGTAGATATTTCAATGCGCCGAATTTTTCTTATTAGTTCTTTCGGTATCATCTCAGATGACTGTTAGGTCGGGCATCTCAGGGGATGGCGGGACTGTGAACCGTGAACCATGAACTGTGAACCAATCACGGTACTTCAATATGATCGAAAACCTGCTTCACAATATGCTCGGAGGTGACCTCCTCCGCCTCTGCTTCATAGGTGACGATTATTCTGTGCCGCAGGACGTCCATCCCGATCGATTTCACATCTTCCGGGGTAACATAACCCCGACCTCTCAGAAAGGCGTGCGCCTTCCCCGCCAGATTGAGATAGATCGTGGCTCTGGGTGAAGCTCCATAGGCAATCAAATCTTTCAACTCAAGACCATAATCACCTGGGTTCCGAGTCGCCATGACGATGTTGACGATGTACTCCTTGACCTTCTGGTCAATGTAAACCTCGTGAACCACTCGGCGAGCCTTGACAATATCCTCCGGGGAGATTATCCGGCTCACCTCGTAGGTCTTACCTATCGTCATCCGATTCTGGATCTCCATCTCCTCTCCCCTGTCAGGATAGGTGATGGAGAGTTTTAGCATGAAGCGATCGACCTGAGCTTCGGGCAGTGGATAAGTTCCCTCCTGCTCGATGGGGTTCTGAGTCGCCAACACTAAGAAGGGCTGATCCAGCTTGAAAGTGTTCTCTCCGATGGTGACCTGTCTTTCCTGCATCGCCTCCAAAAGGGCGCTCTGGACTTTCGCCGGAGCTCTGTTTATCTCGTCTGCTAAGATTATGTTTGCGAAGATCGGCCCCTTCTTGGTGGTGAAGCCGCCGTCCTGCGGACTGTAAATCAAGGTGCCGATCAAATCCGCGGGCAGCAGATCAGGTGTGAACTGAATCCGCTGGAACTTGGTCTGGATTGCATCCGAGAGGGTCTTGACCGAGAGGGTCTTCGCCAGGCCCGGCACCCCCTCGATTAAGATGTGTCCATCCGCTAATAGCCCTACCAGCAGCCGTTCGACCAGGTAGTTCTGGCCGACGATCACCTTGCCGATCTCGTCGGTCAGCTGTTTCACGAACACCGATTCTCTTTCTACCTTCTCCTGGATGACCTTTATGTCCTGATTCATTTATGCCTCCGAAATCAAGCCATATTCTCTGGACTACTGACTGTTAAATTTATCTTTTTACTATCGGTCAACCCTCTGGTTCCAGAACTTCTCTCAAAAGGGATAAGACCTCCTTTTTCTCTTGCTGCGATGACTCCCTGGAGCCGAAGCGCGCCTCATCACAGGCAAGCAGAGTCTTTTTCAGACTCTCTTGAGACTTCTGCGGTAGCTCCTTCTGCTCAATCTCTGCCACCAGATCGGCAGTAGTCGATGACCTTGCGGCCAGCTCGTATTTTTCCTGAAGGAAATCCAGAGCGATTGACCTCGCCCTGCTGTGAAACTCCTCCGAAGTGAGATTTTCCAATCCGCTTTCAACTTCGCGCACCTGTTGCAGAAGCCGCTCTTCCAATGTCGGAGCTAGAGCCTCTACTGCGGAAGCTGGAAGCCTCTCCCGTTTGGACACAATGAGACGATATACTGTCAAGCCTAAAATTCCGAGCGCGCCGGCGGTTATTATTATCAAAAAAAAGAGACCGAATTTGAACTCCCTTCTTGCCACTGGGGGAGTGACCTCCAGCTGGATCGGCTGCGTCTCCAAAAAAGAGCTCTCTCCGGTCTGGGTCTGTCTGTAGTTCGCCTGAACTCGACCGATCGTTCCAACCCCTTCACTCTCTCCCTTCAGCACGAACTTGTATTGTCGCAGGGTGATCTGCTCCCCAGCCTCCATTCTGGTTTCTACAGAGGAGCTGCTGGATACTATCCTCAAATTGTCCACCCTCGGTGGAGAGAGCGGGTCGACTTCGAAGGCATCCTGAGATCCAAGCCACTTCAGCGTGATCGTCAGTGTGCTTGTCTCGTCTTGAGGGAATTGCTCCCGCTCCACGGAGGCACCCAGCTCTATGTTCGCCTCCTGTGGTATCTCTTCCTCTCCGGATCCAGTCTGGCCGTTCGCAACTAGTAGCAGAAAAAGCGCGAAAACCCAGACGGAGACCGCTTTTTTAGAACTTGCAGGCATTTCAGGAGAGATTATAAATTGGCTGACCATCTTTGTCAACATCAACACCACCCTACAGGGAACAGGGCGATCTCTTGCTCTCCCTCATCACTATGTACTATTGACTATTGAATGTTGACTATTCACTATTCGTTATTCACAGCTCACCACCCTCTTGCGACACATCGAGCAACTCCTTATTTTGAAGCTCAAATTGGGCAGCTAGGAATCGACTCTGCGGAGGTGTGATGGCTAAAGCGATAGTGACTGGTGGCGCTGGATTCATCGGCTCAAATCTGGTCGACGCTTTGATTGAAAAGGGGCATCGGGTGACAATAATCGATGACCTCTCCAGCGGCAGAAAGGAAAACCTCAATCCCCAGGCGACATTCCATCAGGTGGATATCCGTTCCGTCGTGGTTGCTAAGATATTCCAGGAGGAGAAGCCGGACTATCTTTTTCATCTGGCGGCACAGATGAACGTCAGAGCCTCGGTCGAAGATCCCAAATTCGACGCCGACGTCAACATCCGTGGAGGCATAAATCTTCTTCAGTCTGCTGAGAAGCATAACATCAAAAAGGTGATTTTCGCCTCCACCGGCGGAGCCATTTACGGAGAACAGGACTACTTCCCCGCCGACGAGGAGCATCCCGCCAGACCGGTTTCGCCGTACGGAGTGAGCAAGCTCTCGTTTGAGAAGTATCTCCATTATTTCCACGTGGAATATGGTCTCGAATATGTCGCCTTGAGGTATGCCAACGTCTATGGCCCTCGGCAGTCTCATCTGGGAGAAGCCGGCGTCGTGGCCATTTTCTACGACCGTCTCCTCACAGGGAAGGACGCCATAATCAACGGCGATGGCAAACAGACCCGGGATTACGTCTACGTTGATGATGTCGTCAGGGTCAATCTCCAGGCGATGGATTACGACGGGTCGGAGGTCTTTAACATCGGAACCGGCCTGGAGACTGACGTTAACGCCATCTTCCACAAAGTGAGAGAGTTTTCTGGCTCGTCCCAGGAGGAGAAGCACGGTCCCCCCAAACCGGGCGAGCAGAAAAGAAGCGTCATCACCTTTGACAAAGCCCGGAAGCATCTGGGGTGGAAGCCAGAAGTCGCTCTGGACGAGGGATTGAAGTTGACCGGTGAATACTTCAAAAAACTCCACGGAAAAGCTTAGCCGGCAGATGAGCGATGAACGAATTGGTAGTAGTAGGCTGCTCCTCCGGGATGCCCTCCGGGGTCAAATCCAACTCCTCCTATCTGCTTAAAACCGAATGGGGAACCTTCCTTCTCGACTGCGGAGAGGGAACCTCTGCCTCCATGAGGCGACTCCGAGTAAACTTCGATCTACTGGAAACCGTCTTCATAACCCACGCTCACCCCGATCACTGTGCTGGCTTGCCCATCCTCATCCAGATGATGTATCTGGGGGGCCGGAAGAAACCGCTCGATATCTATATGCCAGAGGAACTGATGGCCCCAATGCGAGTGTTCATGGACGGAACTTACATCTTCAAAGAGAAAATGGGATTCAAGTTCAGCTTCCTTCCTCTAAAACCCAATCCCGCATTCAGAAGAGGAAATTTCTCGCTCTCGATTTATCCCAGCAGACATTTTTATGGGTACACCAAGCTAATCAAAAAACATGGGTACAAGAACAAGATGGAGGCGTATATCTTCGGCCTCAACCTCAAGGGCAAAAAGGTCGTTTACTCCGGAGACTTGGCCAACTTCGATGATGTCGAAAGCTTGATTGACGATGCCGAGCTGCTGATCATTGAGGGGATGCACATCGATTTGAAAAGCCTCTGGAAAGGAGTCGTTCAGAAGAGAGTGAAGAGAGTGATGTTGACTCACCTGCCGGATTTGCCACCCTCCAAGCTCCTACGAATCAGGGCCCAGGCCGAGAGAAATGGAGTCATGGAGTCAAAAGGTTGATTCTCGCGGAGGACGGTCTCAGAATTCGTATCTGACTTGGTGACGGAACACTCCGATCCTTAACACAAAAGCCTCCGGACAGTCCGGAGGCTCTCCAGTTCAATTCGGCGAATCACTACTTTAGAAGGTTCATTTTCTTGGTGGAGATGAAACCGCCAGCCTGCAGCTTGTAGAAATAGACTCCGCTGGAGTAATCCGAGGCATCCCAGATGATCGTGTATGCACCTGCTTCGTGAAATCCTTCAACCAGTGTCTCTACCAGACGACCAGCAATGTCATACACCCTTAAGCTGACATTGCCAGCTTCCGCCAGGCTGAAGCTGATGTTGGTCTCAACGTTGAAGGGGTTGGGATAGTTCTGATAGAGCTCCGTTGCGCTGGGGAGGACAACATCGGGACGATCGATCTCCACCAGCTCCCAATCGGTCTCGCCGCCGCCTCTGAACGGCCCGCACTGGATAATATCCACGTTCATGCAGCAGAAGACATCGTGGCCACCGGGCTCGAGAGTACCACTGATGGAGGTGCTATACTGACCCGGCGCGGCTGCACTCGGAACTTGGAAGAAGTAATACTGGTGGGTGGTGCCGGGAGCGTAGGTCCGGGTCCGCGGAATCGCGACCAAGAGATTCGCCGGGTCGCAGTCGTAACCGCCGTAACCGCTGAACGTCAGAGTGCCGGAGACCGTACCTCCGGTGTTGTTGGCCACGGTGTGCTTGAAGTAGAAGCTCTTACCGCGGCAGAAGATCGGGGTGAGGGGCTCACAATCCATCATCAGCGAAGAGGGCCGCTGTAGGCAAGGACGAATGAGATAATCACCGCCCCAGTAAGGGCCAATATACCACACGCCCTCCTCTTTATTCAGGTTGCGGTCTGGGAAGTCCTCGCCTTCGTCAAACAAGATGTACTGGATGGTCCCCTGTCGGTTACTGTAGCCAAAGTAGTAGGTTTCGGAGGTCTCTACCTCCAGACAGACCGGGAAGCAGACATACTCGATCTCGGGCCAAAAGTGGTGCTGCCGAAGCTGGTACTCACTGCGGTGGATAGGCGGCTCTAAGGGATAACCGGGGTTGTGAGGGTCATCGGCCCAGATGAAGAACTCGACGTGACCGGTTGGCCACCACGGATCCTGTGAGAGCCACATCTCGACGTACACCACCGTGCCCTCCTCCTCGAAGGTGTACTTGGAGGCCATGGCATAGCCGGGATACTCTTGTCCCGGGAGCCAACTCACGCCACTCCAGGCAATACCGTC
>LIZU01000057.1 GCA_001302725.1 candidate division Zixibacteria bacterium DG_27 | reverse complement strand
ATTGAAGCCCTCAAGGGTAAGCTTGAGTCTATTGAGTCGATTCCGGAGGAGTTTAAAAAGGTTCAGGATGAGGTGAAATCTACTGAGAAAGCCAAAATTCAACTGGAGTATAGAGAGAAATCACAGAGGGAAGCTGAGAGTCTGAGCAAAGCCTTAGAGACGGATTCTGAGAGCCTATCGAAGCTGCAGGGAGTCCGTCCCACAATGGATCAGTTAAAGTCGCGACAGGAAGAGCTGAAAGCGCAACTACAGAAAAACGAGAAAAGCCTGGAGGAGCTGCGCGACAGACTGACGGACTTGCGGAGCCTGAAGAAGTCGAGACAGGATGAGCTAGGGCGGATGCAGGAACAATTGAACAAGATCGAAGAGCTGGGACCCGGCTCCAGATGCGACCGCTGCCTCAGACCTCTGGGAGACGATTTCGAAAAGATCAAATCTCACATTTCAGGGGAGTTGAATGGCCTCAAAGATGAAATAGGAAAGATCCTGACTGAAGAAGGCAAGGTAACAGATGAAGGTCGCGCTTACAGGAATGAGAAATCATCTCTGGAAGGGGAATATGAGAAGCGCCAAAGGGAGTTGGAGGCCCTCAGCCGCCAACTGGGTCAGATTGAAGGTCTGCAGAAGGGCATCAGTGAAAAGGAGCGACAGATTCAATCCCTGAAGCAATCTCTGGAGGAGCTCGGAGAGGTCAGATACGACCCCAAAGAACACCAAAGCCTCAAAGACAGGTTGAAAGAGTTGGAATCAAACAGGGAGGAGTATATCCGAATCCACCATGAGGTCTCAAAACATCAGGAGTTATCTCAGAGGCGACAAGAGCTGGTCAGTCAATCAGAAGAGGTGGCTGGAAAGAGAGAGCTGAATCAAAAACAGCTTGAGGAGTTGAATTTCAAAGACTCCGTTTTTCAGGAGATCTCAAACGAACGTGAAGGAGCTGTGAGGGAGTCGCATCAACTGGAGCTGAAGCTCAAGGACCAGGAGAGTCGGCAGCAAATTCTCCAAAGGGAGCTGGAAGCCCTGACCGAGAGACTGTCCGAGGCCGAAAAGCTCAAGAAAAGGACCGATGATTTCCAAAGGGAGCTATCTTTGCTGCAGAAGCTGGAAAAGGTCTTCGGGGATTTGCGAATAGAACTCATAAGTCGCATCCGACCCTCTCTATCGCAGCTCTCCAGCGAGCTTCTCTCGGAGATGACCGACGGCAAATACCGCGGGATGGAGTTGGACGAGGATTACAACATCTTCATATACGACGGCGGCGACAAGTTCGGAATCGAACGTTACAGCGGCGGGGAAAAGGATTTGGCCAACCTCTGTCTCCGTCTGGCGATTTCACAGTCCACCTCGGAGTCTCACGATTTCCACTTCTCTTTTATCATCCTGGACGAGATCTTCGGGAGCCAGGATTCCCTGCGGAAGGAGAACATCGTGCAGGCGCTCTCGAATCTGAAAAATCGCTTCCAGCAGATATTTCTGATCACCCACGTGGAGGAGATCAAAGACCGGGTTGATAACCTCGTTCTGGTGAAGGAGGAGAGTTCGGGGACAAGTGAGGCAATCCTGGTTTGATTCTTCGGTTTGGTTTGCTGTGGTTGAGAGATATTGTCGCCCTATAGCTGTCCTGTCTCTACTTTTCTTTTCCCTTCAGATTTTCTGCGTTCGGGAGCAGAGGAGAGCAGAAGAGAACCGAGCAGTCGAAATTCTCGACGGCGACACCATCACATTGAGCAACGGGATTACTGTTCGCTACGTCGGTATCGACACACCCGAAGAGGGGGAGCCCTTCTACTCGGAGGCAAAGGAGGCGAATGAGAGATTGGTCAAAGGCAATACCGTCAGATTGGAGTTTGACTTACAAGCACGCGACAAATACGGCCGGATGCTGGCTTACGTTTACGTTGACACCCTTATGGTCAATCTCTGGCTTCTGAAGGAAGGATTAGCAAACATCTATCCCCATCCACCGAACCTTCGCCACCTGCAGGAATTTTGCGCAGTTCAAAAACAGGCTCGAGAAGAGCACCTGGGAATCTGGAGTCTGCCCCCACCTCGGGAGGCGACTCATTACCTAGCTCTGAAAGACTCCTATCGCTTCCACCGCCCAAGTTGCTCTGCAGTTAAAGATAAACCCCCAGAGGAGTTAAGAGTTTACAGCACCCGGGAGGAGGCTCTGAACGACTGCCTCAGCCCCTGTCGAAGCTGTAGACCTTGAAGGTCACTGACCATTGCGGGGGCGTTACCCTACAGTCCGGCCTCATTTTGCCGATACCTACGCTGAACAGGTACAACTTGGGGGCATCTTTTGGGGTGATGAACTATGCCATCTATTCTGGTGATTGAGGACAAAGACGGCATGCGCGACATGCTGGCGCAGACCCTGGAGGCGGAAGGGTATCAGGTTGATGTTGCTCCCGACGGGATGGTCGGCGCCAGCAAAGCCAAGGAGAAAAGATACGATCTGGTTTTGACTGACCTCAAGCTTCCCAAGCTCAGCGGGCTTGAGGTTCTCACGGAGATAAAAGACAACGACCCCGAAGCGGTGGTGGTTGTGATGACCGCATACGGCACCGTCGAGAACGCCGTGGAGGCCATGAAGATCGGGGCGTTCGATTTCCTCACCAAACCTTTCGATACCGATCATCTGACGGTGCTGATCAAAAGGGCACTGGAGAATCGCCGCCTGGTGGCGGAAAATATCCTGTTGCGGGAGGAATTAGCCCAGAATCTTGGGTTCGATCAGGTCATTGGCAGAAGCCCCGCCGTTCAGGAGGTCATCAAGTTAGTACAGAAGGTGGCACCGTCGGATACCACCGTTTTGTTCCTGGGGGAATCCGGGACCGGAAAAGAGCTTTTCGCCAGAGCCATTCACAGCCTCTCGAGTCGGAAGGACGAACCCTTCGTGGCCATAAACTGCGCCGCCATCCCGCATGAGCTTTTGGAGAATGAGCTTTTCGGCTCCGAGAAAGGTGCCTATACCGGCGCGGTCTCCCGTAAAATGGGGAAATTCGAGATCGCCGAGGGAGGCACAATTTTTCTGGATGAGGTCGGGGATTTAGACGTTGCCCTGCAAGCCAAATTGTTGCGTGTCCTTCAGGAGAAGAAGTTCGAGCGTCTGGGTGGAACCCGCATAATCGAAGCCGACGTTCGCGTGGTGGCGGCCTCCAACACCGACCTCAAAGCCGCCATCGAAAGAAAGCAGTTTCGCGAAGACCTCTTTTACCGGCTGAGCGTTTTCCCGATAACGATTCCTCCGCTGCGGGAGAGGCCTGAAGACATAATCACCCTGGCGGACTATTTCATCTTGAAATACTGTCGGGAGATGAAAAAGAAGCCGAAGTCCCTCACCAGCGAGGCTAAGAGAATCTTGGAGAAGTATAGCTGGCCGGGCAATGTCCGGGAGCTTGAAAACACAGTCGAGAGAGCGATAATCCTCTGTGAGGGGAAGAAGGTTAAGCCCGAACACCTGGCGGTCCGGATCCCCACCATGGAGGACATCCGGCTGCGCTCCGGGGCAGGTCTCAAGGATGTGGGGCAATATGCTCAGATGGAGGCGGAGAAGAAACTGATAAAAAGGGTGCTCTCCGAGACTCATGGAAACAAGCGCAAGGCGGCACAAATTATGAAAATCGACTACACCACCCTCTTCGATAAGATCAAGAAATACCACATCGAACCGGAGGGACCGAGATATGATAGTGAAGAGGAGTAGGGCGAAGGTCTGAAATCGAATCTCGGCTTCTGGGAGGTGAGATATCCTCCGCCCGCCTCGATTGGCGACCTCGAGCAGTTACAACGTAAGAAACGCGCTCCGAGAGAAATCGGCCAAATGCAGTAGGGAGAATTCGGCCGCTTGAACAGCTCTCTGAGGTCACTGCCCGAAGGAACATCGCAGGTTGCGCCAGAACTGCTCTCGGGTACTCTGTTGACACCGATTGGCGGTTTTGCTATGATAATATGGTAGGGCCTCTCGGGCGTCCTCCTTGAGCGGTTCTACTGCCATTATTAGGAGACTCGGTTGTAGTCCCTTGAGATCTCTTTGAGGTTCCGGGTGGAGAAAAAGACAAAATCGGAACGGGCACAAAGCAGAAGATACTCATTTCTCAAGATTCTCACCGGGTCCGACCTGTCGAGGCGACGTCTCGCCCTGATGGAATCGAAGAGCGCTAACCCGGGTCCGGTTGTCTGGCTCACAGGATGCGTTCACGGAGACGAGGTCGGCGGCATCGTCGTCATCCAGGAGATCTTCCGCAGGCTCAAAAAGGAGCCGCTCCTCCGGGGGAGGGTCTATGCCTTTCCGCTGATGAACCCCATCGGCTTCGAGACCGTGTCGCGACACATCGGGCTGAGCAAGGAGGATCTGAATCGCTCCTTTCCCGGGAATCCGAACGGTTCCGTAGCGGAGAGGATTGCCGAGAGGATATTCACTGCCATTCTGCAGACCCAACCCACCCTGGTGCTCGATCTGCATAACGACTGGATCAAGTCTATTCCCTACGTCTTGATTGACCCCGACCCGGGGCTCACACGCCGGGAGGTCTACCGGAAGGCCAGGGAATTCAGCGGGCAGACCGGTTTCGTCGTCATTGGTGAGCACAGGGCTGAGGCGGACCGGGAAGAGCTTAAAAGGACCCTCTCCGGGAGCCTGATTGCGTACGGTATCCCCGCCATTAGTCTCGAACTGGGCGAGGCTTATGTGGTGAACGAGAGAAATGTGGAAGACGGTGTGAGGTCCATCTGGAATGTCCTGGCTGGCCTGGAGATGACTCCCCCCGCGGAGCTAAAGTTGAACTACAAGATGCCGGAGGTGCTCAGTGGAAGAATCCTGAGCTATTCGCATCAGCCTCCGGCCTCAACAAGCGGCATCATAAGGTTCTTGATCAAGCCGGGAGAGATCGTCAGGGAGGGGCAGAGGGTTGCGAAGATCTACAACGTCTTCGGGAAGCTGCAGGAGACCATTTGTGCCAAGGGCGATGCCGTTGTCCTCGGCCACTCCGACTCTTCCGTTGCTCTGCCGGGAGTCCCGGTGGTAGCTTTCGGGATGTTCTGAGAGAGCGCTTCTTTTCTTACGGGTCGAAGAAGCAGTGTCGCTGAGTCTGACGTCAGCCACAGCCAGACCCGCCTTCAAAGGTAGCCGCCGCCTCCAGCGTGGTGTTCGTAGCTCTATAAGACAATAGATGCTGAGTGTCTTGCTTGCTCTTTCCAGTCAGGTGCAGATTGACGGGAAAGGCTCACCGGCAGCCGCTACGACAGATGCCCACCGACTGGGTTGTCGCTAGCCAGACAGGTAGTCTACAACCCCTCTGATGACCAAGATTGTGTCCGCGTGGCTAGAGCACCCAGGCGTAGCCGATCTTTGCAAAGAAAGTGCGGTCGGTCTGCCGGAGGCTCAGATCCTTCTCTCCGAAGTAGTTGTCGGAGTATCCCAGAAAAAGCACCGTCTGGGGGTTGATCTTATAGGAGAAAAGCGTCTGTGAAAAGAGGCTCCTGTACACAGGATCGATGGCAAAGGTATAGAGATCGGTGTTGTAGTCATAGTAGACGTATTGCAGGATGGTGCGCAGAAAGGCGCGCTTGGTGAACTGGTAGAGGGTCTTTAGCTGGTTTATATTGGCGGTATAGAGCCGACCTTCATCGACGTTAAGCTGCTCGAAGATGTGACCCACCTCCAGCGTGAGATGACGCCCCAGCTTCCACTCAACAAAGGGCTCAAGCGAAACCCGCCTCCCCTGTCTGGTGTTGGCGTAGTCGATTCCATCACCCGCGGTAACCTCCATCTCGAAATAGAGAGCTCCGGAGGGACGGATCCCCCCGTCAATGTTTACGAACCTGCTGTCGAACTCCACTCCGTTGAAACTCTGCCTGCCCCACTCGGCGTAGAGATCAACCCACGACTGGGAGAGGCCAGCGTAGTTGAACCAGAAGGTGTAGGCCTTGTTGAGAAGCTGGTCGTCGAAGTCCCACTCGTATTCGTAGCCGGAACCGACGTTAAGCATGTTCCACCAGTGATCGGGGTCGTTATTCCAGGTGTGTCCCCAACCGATGTCTGTGTATCTGAAGTCCGCCTGGGTCATGAAGCCGAGGTCGGCGCGGAAATCGGGGCTGACCTGGCGATACACGCCATACCAGTCGAGACTACGGGTGTCGTGGGAGTAGTAGACATCAAACGCCGTTCCCTCGAAGAAATCGTGGGGCTGCTCGAAGTCGGCAGAGACCTCTTCGGGATAACGGGTCCGGGACCCAAGGAACTGAAACCTGAGGCGGTCCCTGGGGGTTAGCCTGATGTTGCCATCAAGCCCTGCCAGCCGGTTGTAGTAGTCTTGCCCCTTCCGGTCGGTCAGGAGTACACCCAAGCTGGAGGAGGTGCCCACATCGCGGCGATACCGCGCCACCGCGCCGGTGGAATTCATCTGGAGAGAGGTGGAACGCGAGCCCTGGCTGGCTGGAAACAGGAGGTTAGTGATCTCATCGCGGACCACGAAAAGACCGATGACATTGGCTCCTTCTCTGCCTGTCATTTTCAGGCCCCACTCCGGATCGGCCAGGGTGCGGGTGTGTACGGCGCTCAGGCGCGTCCCGAAGTAGTCGGAGGCCTCCAGGAAGAAGGGCCGCTTCTCCGGATAGAAGAGGGCAAACTGGGTGTTGATGTCTAGCTGGGCGGCATCGGCCTCCACCTGTGAAAAGTCGGGATTGATGGTAGCATTCACGGTGAGGTTTGGAGTGAAACCCCAGCTGGCTGAGATCCCGGGATCGAGATTACGGTCTCGCTCCTCGAACGGTCCCTCGGTGACTCCTTCGCGCTCCTGGGTCACCAAGCCAGAGAGCGTTGGGTCAATCTCGATATTCCTGCCCGGAGTAGCGCCAGCAAAGCCGATAAGCTTCTCTGCCTGACACAGGTAGCAGTTGTTGTTCCGGTCACGGGGAAACAGACCGAGGTGGTGCCGGACACTCCGAGGGTAGCTGCGAACGGCGTCGAAACTCCAGATCTGATCGCCGTCTGTCCGCTGGAAGCGGAAGGAACTGAAAGGTATCGCCATTTCGACAACGTAGCCTTCCGCGGTGATTCTCCCGGCAGAATCCCATATAGCGTCCCAGGCAG
>LIZU01000056.1 GCA_001302725.1 candidate division Zixibacteria bacterium DG_27 | reverse complement strand
CGCGGGAATCATCTTTGGACTTTATCCCGCTCTGAAGGCGGCCCGGCTCGATCCCATCGAAGCGCTAAGATATGAGTAGTGATTGGTGAGTAGTGAATGCTCAGTTGTTAACGGTGAAAAAATGATGCTCAGTTATTTTTCCTCTCATCACAAAGCTATTCCTATTCCCTATCTACTACCTACTGTCCCCTTTTCAAGCAATGGTTAGGCACAGATGAAGGTCCAGCTTCTACATCTCAAAGACAGCATCCAGATGGCCTGGTTCACCATGAGAACCCACAAGATGAGGTCATTCTTGACGATTCTGGGGGTGCTGGTCGGTGTGGCCGCGGTCATCGGAATGGTGGCCATCGTTCAGGGACTCAACAAGAGCATGGCTGGGCAGATAGAGTCGCTGGGTGCCAACGTCATATATGTCTCCCGCTTTGAGCCCCGGGTGCAGGTCGGCGGCGGGGGCCGTCCCGAGGAGGAGAGAAAAAGGAAGTATATCACCTTTGAGGACGCCATGGCTATCAAGGAACTCTGCCCCGGGGTAGAGGCCGTCTCGCCTGAGAAATATTGGTGGCAGGAACCGGAGGGTAACCAGGTCAAATACCGAGACAAGGAGGCGCGGTACCCGGATCTGGGTGGGGTTATGCCCGAATATGCGGTGGTGAACAACTGCTTCGTCTCCGAGGGGAGGTTCATAACTGACTCTGACGTCCACTTCAAGACCCAGGTCTGTGTCTTGGGGATGGACGTCGCTGAAGCTCTCTTTCCCCACGCTGACCCCATCGGGAAGGGTATCCTGGTCAACAACGACCGCTTCACGGTGGTGGGCGTGGCCGAGAAAAAGCCGGCCTTTCTGGGCCACAGTCAGAACAACTACCTGTTGATCCCGTATACGACTTACCGGAAGGTTTATTCCTCCAGCGAGTCGGTGTGGTTATCGGTGAAGCCGAAAAGCAAAGCCGGGATGCAGGTCGCCATCGATCAGATCACCCAGCTTTTGCGCCTTCGAAGGGGTGTTCCTTACAACAAAGAGAACGATTTCGCAGTCTTCACCCAGGACTACCTGATGGAGATGTATCGCTCCATAACCGGGGCGGTATATCTGGTGATGATCGTCATCTCCTCCATCGCCCTTTTGGTCGGGGGGGTGGGGGTCATGAACATCATGCTGGTCTCGGTGACCGAGAGAACCAGGGAGATCGGAATCAGGAAGGCCCTGGGGGCCAAGAGACGGAACATCCTGTGGCAGTTTCTCATCGAAGCCATGACCCTGACCGGCAGCGGCGGCATTATGGGCATCATCTTCGGGGCCGCCCTGGGGATTTTCGTGGGGGCGGTGACGCCGCTTTCTGCAACCATCTCGCTCTGGTCGGTCATTGTCGGTTTCTCTTTCTCCGTTTCCGTGGGGCTTTTCTTCGGGATCTATCCCGCCACCCGAGCCGCCAAGCTCGATCCCATTGAGGCCCTGAGGTACGAATGAGATCGTCCTTGGTGAGTTGTGAGTGGTGAGTAGTTAGTAGGTAGTAGGTAGTAGTTAGGGGTAGGTAGTCAACAGTCAGGAGCGTTTGGCTTACAGTTGATGTTTAGATTCCGACAATTGCGAAAACGAGTCAGGGCTCAGTTGGGATCTGACCGATTGAGAGGTAAGATAGCATGCGCCTGACCGGATTCACAGAGAGTCTCCTTATCGCCTTCGGGACCTTCCGGGCTCACAAGATGAGGTCCTTTCTCACCATCCTGGGAGTCTTGATTGGGGTTAGCTGCATAATCGGGATGGTTTCGATAATCAAGGGCCTGGATAAGTCCATGGCCCGCCAAATCGAGTCGCTGGGCTCAAACATCATCTACGTCTCTAAGTACAAGCCCGGAATTCATCTCGGCAGCCGTTCGGAGGAGGAGAGAAATCGCAAGGGGATCACCTTCGAGCATGCCGCTGCCATAAGAGGCAACTGCTCCGCGGTGGAGGCGGTCTCCCCGCAGAACTACTACTTTCGACCGGGAGGAAACTACGCCAAATACAGGAACGTCGAGGTCACTCGCCCCATGTTCTTCGGCACCATCCCCGATTATGAGGTCGTCAACAACAGCTTCGTGGAGGAGGGAAGGTTTATCACCGATGCGGACGTGAAATTCCGGGCCTACGTCTGTGTCCTGGGGTACGATGTCGCCCAAACTCTTTTCACCAATCTGGACCCGATCGGAAAGCAGATCATAGTCAACGGTGATAAGTTCACGGTCGTCGGGGTCATGGAGAAAAAAGAGGAGCTCTTGGGTTCCGGACATGCCAACAACTTCGTCCTGATCCCCTACGATACCTTCGCCAAGATCCATCCGGAGGAGGAAGAACTCTCCCTGGCGGTGAAAGCCCGTTCCCCGGAGTTGATTCCCGCCGCCATCGACCAGATAACGGAGCTTCTGCGCCGCCGCCGAGGGGTGCGCTACAGCGAGCCGGATGACTTCGCAGTCTTCACCCAGGAGAACCTGATGGAGATGTATGAGCAGTTGACCGGCATAATCTATCTGGCCATGATCGTGATATCCTCCATCGGGCTTCTGGTTGGTGGCGTGGGGGTGATGAACATCATGCTGGTCTCGGTCACCGAGAGAACCAGAGAGATCGGCATCCGCAAAGCCATAGGTGCAAGAAAAAGGGACATCCTGTGGCAGTTTCTCATCGAGGCCAGCTCTCTGTCGGGAATCGGCGGAGTTCTGGGAATAATCTTGGGACTCCTGTTTGCCCAGCTGGTTGCCCTGGTCTCTCCGCTCCCGGCCGCGGTTTCCCTCCTTTGGGTTTTGATCGGCTTCGGTTTCTCGGTGGGGGTGGCTTTGGTTTTCGGCATCTATCCCGCTTACAGAGCCTCAAAATTGAACCCGATCGAATGCTTACACTACGAATAAAAGAACAAAATAGGTTGCCCGAACGCAGCTTGGCCGTTATGTTTATAGTAGGGGTAGGGAAGGTCCCCCTACGGTTGAGGTGGTGATGAAATTGAAGCGTGATACAGGTTGGCTCCTGGGGGGGATTATCATGGCGACGATCGCAATAGTCCTGACCTCTGTGGCCGTCTCCCTCTCTCAGGGCACCTCCAGAGATGACTCCAAAGCTTACAATGAATTGGGTCTGCCGAGGCTCTTTGCCGATTATGCCAGCTTCAAAGCCAAAACCATAGACAAGGTAAGATTGGAAATCTATTACAAGATCTTCTCCGGGGCACTTCAATTTCAGCGACGGGGGGACCGTTACACCGCCTCCTATGAACTGGTGCTGGTGCTTTACGACAGGAAGGGCAGGCAACTCACCGGGCGGACATTCCAGGGAGAGTATTCAGTCGATACCTATCAGGAGACCGAGAATATCAAGAGTTTTACCACCAACCAGGCGGAGTTCGAGGTTTACTCCGGGGACTACCGGGCGGAGTTGAAGCTGACCGATCTCACCTCCGGGAAGTCGACGATCGTCGAGCTTGATATCAACCTCTCCCATTTCGGATACGATGTTTTTGCCCTCTCGGATGTGGAGTTCGCTCACGATCCGGGGGACTCCTCCGGGGGGCTGCAATTCAATAAGGGCGACTTTAGGGTGATACCCTCGGTCACCCGTGCTTACGGCGAGGATTTCCCCGAGCTGAGTTTCTACTACGAGATCTACCTTCCGGCAGAGCAGTTGCCCCCCCTCGAAGTCGCCTACGAGATTCACCACTCTTCCCGCCACCTGGTGGCTTCCGACACAATCTCCGTTAGCCCCGCGGGTAAGCTAACCCCGGTTCTGGGCCAGCTCGAGGTCACCGACCTGGCGCCGGGGAGTTATTCCCTCAAGATCATCGCCACTCGAAAGGACAGGCGCCAGTCTGTTGAAAGGGAGTTCCCCTTCTCCATCAGTTGGTCGGTTCTGGCGATGGTCAAGAATGACTACGAAAGTGCCATCGAGCAGCTGAGATACGTTGCCACCGACAAGGAGATGAAGGCTCTGAAGGAGGCCAAGGAGGTGAGCGAAAGAGTTCGACGGTGGAATCAGTTCTGGAGGTCACGAGACCCCACCCCCGGCACCGTGGAAAACGAGCTGCGCCAAGAGTATTACAGCCGCCTACGTTACGCCACCTTGCACTTTACCTACTTCGGGAGAGATGGATGGAAGACCGATTTCGGAATGGTCTACATCACTTACGGGCCTCCGGACGAGATCGACAGACATCCCTTCGACCTTGACAGCCGTGCCTATCAGATTTGGTATTATTATCGTCTAAAAAAGAAGTTCATTTTCGTGGACACCGGCTACGGGGAGTATCGACTTCAATATCCCTACGACGGCGATTTGAGAAAATATAGATGAGAAAGTGAGGCGGGCATGAACCGGAAAGCTTGGTTGAAAGGATTGATTGTAGTAGTTCTTTTTGGCATTTCAGCCTATGAGTTTGCCCTCTTTCCAGAGGCCTTTGCGGAGGAGGAAAATCCCCTGGGGCTTCAAGTTGATGTTGCCGGTTTTCTCAATCCTTCCGACACCGGCAAAACCTACCTGGAGATATATTATTCTCTGAGACGACAACACCTCTGTTTCAAGGAGAAGGAGGGGTCCTACACCGCGGAGATGCAAGCCTCCCTTTTTCTCTTCACGGAGGCGGGTGACATCGTCGATCAGATCAGCTGGACCAACATCACTTTAGTCCCCAGTCTGGAGGCGCTTAAGGACAGGGGCTATCTGATAATCGATCAGCTTGCAGCGGTGGTTGAACCGGGAGAGTATACTCTCGAGGTCAAAGTTGAAGACCGGCTTTCGGAGAGCTTGAGTTCTCTCACCAAAAAGATCGTTGTTCCCCGGATTGGAGGTCTGAGCCTTTCTCTCAGTGACATCGAGCTGGGCTATCTGGTGGAGCCCGACACCGCACGTGGGGTCTTCTACAAAAACGGTTATCGGGTAATGCCGGCACCGCCGGGTGAATTTGACCCCGTACGGAATCTCATTTACTTCTATGCGGAGATATACGGGCTGAAATCGGGTATGGGGCTGGATTCAACTTATACCGTGGCCTATTCGGTCCTCTCCGAAGAGGGCAAACCGTACAAGGATTTCTCCTCCAGGACTTACGGGAAGCCGGGCGGGACGGCGGTGATCATGAGTGGAATAAACCCGGTGGGGTTGCCCAGCGGTGGCTATTTTTTGCGGCTGGAGGTCATCGATAATGCCACCGGGGAAGCCGTCACCGGACAGAAGCGGTTTTCCGTCACCGAGAGTATCGACAGGTTGGCAGCCAGAGGGGTGGTGTGGGATCTGGACGAACGTCACCCGGAGGCAATATCCATCGACAATGAAAAGGAGGCCAAGTTAGTCAGGAACCAGATCCTGTACCTCGCCAGCAAAAGGGAGCTGAAAACCTACGACCAGCTCAACCTCACCGGCAAGACCAATTTCATGAAGACTTTCTGGGAGGCGAAAGATCCTGATCCCTCCACAGCTCTAAATGAGTTCAAAATACAGCACTACGCCCGCTGGGATTACGCTAACGAACGTTTCTCCCGATTCAAGGGCGAGGGTGAAGAGCCCGAGGGCTGGAAGACAGACCGGGGGAGAGTTTTTATCATCTACGGGCCACCGGACGAGGTCGAGAGGTTTCCCTCGGATCTGGGCACAAAGCCCTGGGAGAGGTGGAACTACTTCGGACTTCAAGACCAAGCCCAGGAGGGGATGGCCTATTTCATCTTCGTCGACGAGGATGGCTTCGGATCCTACAGATTGATCCACTCTTCCGTTAAGGGAGAGATCCAGACTTACAACTGGGAGTCCCGAGTCCGCATGGGCAACATCGTGCGATAGTTCCTTGACCCAAGATCAGTGAAGACACCCGTAAAGGGAAAATCAACGTCTGCTCCCACGAGCTTTCAAATCAACCTCCCTGGCGGCCTTTCAGAAAACCCCTCCTCCATCTGAGACCGAAGATAGAATCCTGCCTTATTGCTCCGATTGAGAACATCTGCGGGCTCATTGCTGTCGCTGTGAATACCTCCTCCTTCTCCCGGTTTGCCCATATCCAAAAGACTTAACAGAGCCATGCAGCGCTCCAGAGCGGAGTCTGGAATTTGACAGCGAGGCGAAGTTTACTTATTTTCTGCGAAAGTTCCAATCAATCTGATTTCCGGGAGAGAAGATGAAGAGAGAAGACTTTCTTTGGTCCCCCGTGAAGCCTATTGACCCGGAGAAGCTTCATTCTGTCTCCGAACTTCTGGTGGCTTTTTCGCACCTCTCCTTTCAGGCTAGAACCCTGGGAGAATGCTTTCAAATCGCAAGGAGGCTGGTCGCCGACCAAGAGGCCATCATCTTTTTTGGGCTTTCCGGGGCGATGGTGCCGGCGGGAATGGGGCTGGTCATCTCCAGACTGGTGAGGCGGGGAGTGATTGACGTTTTAGTCACCACCGGCGCAAATCTCTTTCACGACTACCACGAGGGGATGGGAGATTATCACTACCAAGGTCCACGGGGAGACACCTGCAGCGATGATTTTCTCTCCCGGGAAAAGATCGACAGGATGTATGATACTTACGCCGACGATAAGAGGTTCGGGGAACTGGACCGCATGATCTCTGAATTCTGTGGGACCCTTCCACCGAAGGCTTATCCCACCTGGGAATTCTTACACCTATTGGGTGGCACCGTCAGCGGAGAATTATCCATTCTCAGAAGTTGTCACGATACCGCCACCCCGATATTCTGTCCCGCTATTCACGACAGCGGGGTGGGGATGGGTATCGCCAATTACTTCCACCGCAATCGGGGTGCAAAGGAGGTTCTGACCATAAACCAGTTAGAAGACAATCTGGATATGTGCCGTCTGATTCGCGCCGACAAAAAGACCGGAGAGATCATCATCGGCGGGGGAGTCCCCAAGAACTATATTCAAGAGGCCGAACCGATGATGATCGTCCTGGGAGAAAAATCGAAGGGGCTGGATTACGCCATTCAGCTAACCACCGATGCCCCCCACTGGGGAGGGCTTTCCGGCTGCACCTTCTCGGAATCAAAAAGCTGGGGGAAGCTCAGCTTCCAGAGCAACTTCGGCACCTGTTATGTAGACGCCACCATCGGGCTCCCCCTTTTAGCCGTGGGGCTTTTCGACTGGATGGAGCAGAACAACATCAAGCGCCGGAATCGAAGGTTGGTGGAGTTCCTCCAGTCCGGGCGAGAATAGCTTCTCACTTCAGTGGCCATTCACTAAGACATTAACTCCTGTATTCGGTATCCCG
>LIZU01000055.1 GCA_001302725.1 candidate division Zixibacteria bacterium DG_27 | reverse complement strand
ACGCCCATAGCCTTGGAGAAGGAGTTGCGTTTTGCCATCCGGGAGGGTGGCAGGACTGTCGGCGCCGGGGTCGTAACCGAAATCACAGAGTAGGTAGAGAAATTGATTGAAGGACAGAAAATAAGGATCCGGCTGAAAGCGTACGATTACGCCGCCTTAGACAAATCGGCACGAGAGATCGTGCGCACCGTGACTCGAACCGGCGCCAAGGTCTCCGGTCCGGTGCCGCTGCCCACCAAGCGAACGGTGTATACGGTCTTGAGGTCCCCCCACGTTGACAAGAAGTCCCGGGAGCAATTCGAGACTCGCATCCACAAACGGCTGTTGGACATCTACGGTTCCAATCAGGAGACGGTCGATGCCCTGATGAGGCTGGATCTGCCTGCGGGAGTGGATGTGGAAATAAAAGTTTGATTTTTACGGGAGAATGGATATATTTAGGGTTTTACTATGCGGACGATGTTAGGACGAAAAGTAGGGATGACCCGGGTGTTTGACGAAAACGGTGAGGTGGTTCCGGCCACCGTTATCGAGGCTGGACCTTGTTCAGTGGTTCAGGTGAAAACTCCGGAGAATGACAGCTATTCCGCGGTTCAGCTCGGTTTCGGAAAGATAAGATCAAAGCTGGTCAGTAAACCTATGGGCGGACATTTCAAGAAAGCTGGGCTGGAGCCCAGCAGGTGGCTCCGGGAAGGGGAGATCTCCCCGGAGGAGGCAGTCAAAGTTGGAGAGATGCTGACGGTGGATGTTTTCAAGGTGGGAGACAAGGTCAACGTCACCGGCACCACCAAAGGTTTGGGTTTTCAGGGGGGGGTTCGTCGGCATCATTTCCGCGGGGGACCCAAGACTCACGGGCAGTCCGACCGCCTGCGAGCGCCGGGATCGATTGGGGCCAGTTCCTATCCCTCCCGAGTCTGGAAGGGCACCCGGATGGCGGGGCAGATGGGCAATGTTCGTCAGACGGTAAAAAACCTCACCGTGGTCGCGGTCGATCCCAAAAGCAATCTGCTTCTTTTGAGAGGTTCGGTCCCGGGAAAGATAAACAATCTGCTCAAGATAACGCTCAGCAAAAGGGGCATGGAGGTGTAGATGGCGGAGGCGATTTTCTACAGAAGCGACGGCAGCCCCGGGGAGAAGGTGAAGCTCCCGGATCAGCTCCTTTCTGCTGAGATCAAAGAGGCAGTTGTGCACCAGTATGTGAAGACCTACCTCCGCAATCAGAGGCAGGGCACTCACTCAACTAAGACCAGAGCCGAGGTTTCCGGTGGAGGCACCAAACCCTGGCGGCAGAAGGGGACCGGCAGAGCGAGAGCCGGCAGTAACACCTCCCCTATCTGGGTCGGAGGTGGGGTGGCGTTCGGCCCCAAACCTCGAGATCACCGCAGCCCTCTTTCCAAGAAGATGAAGAGGGCGGCCTTAAGATCCGCCTTTACGGACAAGAGCAATCAGGGGAAGATCGCAGTGGTGGAGGTGCCGATATTGGAGCAACCCAAAACCAAAATTATGGCCGAATTTCTGGGGAAGCTCAATCTCCTCGATAAGAAGGTACTGCTTTTGGTGGAGGGCAAGGATGAAAACCTGCTAAAATCCTGCAATAACATAAAGAACCTGAGATATAAGCGAGCGATTCTGGCCAACTGTTACGATGTTTTGAGTGCTGAGTACCTGCTCATATCGCCGCGGGCTTTAGAGTCACTCGGGGAGGTGTATTCGCAATGAAGTCGCCCCGAGATATCTTGGTGACGGCCCTCACCACCGAGAAGGCCACCTCTTTGAAGGATCGAGAGAATCGCTACGCCTTCGTGGTGGCGACGCATGCCAATAAGCTGGAGATAAAAAGGGCGATCGAGACCGTTTTCAGCGTTAGGGTCTTGGACGTCACTACCATGAGGCTGAGGGGCAAGATCAAGGCCATGGGGCGCTTCCGGGGAAGGAGGCCGAACTGGAAAAAGGCGATCGTGAAGCTTGCCGAGGGGGACAGCATCGAGCTTTTCGAGAAGGTATGAATCGCCGAGGCGATTAAATGGGACTTAAGAAATTCAAACCGACCACGCCGGGACTCCGTTTCCGTTTAGCCCCGGATTTCGCGGAGCTTTCCAGGAAGGTTCCGGAGAAGTCGCTTCTGCGTCCCCGGAAGGGTAGCGGGGGGCGTAACAACTCCGGACGGATAACCTGCCGCCATCGCGGTGGAGGCCACAAGCGGCGCTATCGCCTGATCGACTTCAGAAGGGATAAGTATGGCATCCCCGCCAGAGTGGCGATGATCGAATACGACCCCAATCGTTCGGCCCGGATAGCGCTTCTATTCTATGCCGACGGCGAAAAGAGATACATTCTGGCTCCTTTGGGGTTACGGGTCGGCGACAGGGTCGTCTCTGGTGAGGATGCTGAGGTGAAGATAGGAAACTGCCTGCCGCTGGCGAAGATACCCGCCGGAAGCTCTGTTCATAATGTAGAGCTGAAGCGTGGATATGGCGGTCAACTGGCCCGGGGGGCGGGCAGCATGGTGCAGTTGCTCGCAAAGGAGGGAGACTTCGCACATCTTCGTCTCCCCTCTGGGGAGGTGAGGTTGGTGCGGCTGGAGAATTACGCCACCATCGGGCAGGTTGGCAATATCGACCATGAGAACCTCTCCCTGGGAAAGGCGGGGAGATCACGCTGGCTGGGAGTGCGCCCCTCGGTCAGGGGCGTGGCGATGAACCCCGTGGATCATCCCATGGGGGGTGGTGAGGGGAAGTCATCCGGCGGCCGGCATCCTTGTAGCCCCTGGGGGAAACTCACTAAAGGACTCAAGACCAGGGGAAAGAAACTGTCTGATAAGCAGATAATTAAACGTCGGAAGTAAGCTCGAGGATATGGCCAGGTCATTGAAAAAGGGTCCCCATATCGACCCGAAACTGCAGAAAAAGATTGAGGCCTTAAACCGGACCGGAGAGAAGAGGGTCATTAAGACCTGGGCTCGGGGCTCCACTATTCCTCCGGAATTCGTGGGGCATACCCTGGCGATTCACAACGGGAACAAGTTCATCCCGGTATACATCACCGAGAATATGGTCGGCCACAAGCTGGGGGAGTTCGCTCCCACCAGGACTTTCCGGGGGCATTCCGGGAAGCTGACTCATCGGGCAGTGGCGCTGAAATAAGACATGGAGTATCAGGCACAGTTGAGATTCTTGCGGATGTCGCCTCGCAAGCTGCGGCGGGTGGGGGAGCTGGTGGTTGGCAACGGAGTGGATGAGGCTTTGGATGCACTTCTGGTCACCCCCAAGGCCGCCGCCCGGGCGATCGCCAGGGTGGTGAAATCGGCGGCCTCCAATGCCATCGCCAGGGAGGGAAGCGCCAAGATCAAGTCTGAGGACCTGTTTATCAGGTCGATCACGGTCGACTCCGGACCCACTTTGAAGAGAATTCGGCCGGCCTCTATGGGGAGAGCCTTCCGGATCCGCAGGCGCACCTCCCACCTCAAGGTGGTCATAGAGGCGCGGCGGAGCGAAACTGACAGGCGGAAAACGTAGTCGAAGAGGAGGACTGTTTGGGACAGAAGACCCATCCATACGGGTTGAGGTTGGGGATTATCAAGAGCTGGCATTCGAAGTGGTTTACGGACTCCAGCTTCGCGGAGCTGTTGAACGAAGACCTTCTTCTGCGTCGCTACACCGAGAAGCGTCTGGAGCACGCCGGGATCGCCAACATCGAGATCCTGCGGGCGCCCCGAAAGGTCACTATCGATATCCACACCGCCAGGCCGGGGATTGTAATCGGTCGTAAGGGTGTGGAGGTCGACAAACTCAAAGGGGAGCTGCAGATGCTCACCGGCAAGGAGGTCCTCTTAAACATCATTGAGGTGAAAAAGCCGGAGCTGTCTGCCAAGCTGGTCGCTGAGAGCATCGCCAAGCAATTGGAGGGGAGAGTCTCCTTCCGGCGAGCCATGAAGAAGGCGGTCGCGGCCGCGATGAAGTTGGGCGCCGAGGGGATCAAGGTGATCTGCGGGGGACGGCTGGCGGGGGCTGAAATCGCCAGGAAGGAGAAGTATCACGAGGGGAGAGTTCCCCTTCACACTCTCAGAGCGGACATAGATTACTCCACTGCCACCGCCAATACCACTTATGGCACCATCGGAGTGAAGGTCTGGATTTGCAAGGGAGAGGTCCTGGGCACTCCGGAATACTTAGAGGCGATCGACAAGAAATTCGAGCCCCTCCCCGACGATTCCCTGGCGAGCAGAAAGAGGGAGACAGATAGGGCCAGACCTAAAGAGGCTCCCAAGCGGAGGCGACGCGGTCGCATTCGCAAGAAGAGACCGGGGGCTTCCACTTCCCCGGAAGCCAAGGGGTCAACCAAGAAACAGGCTCCCGGCCGCAGGCCCGGGGGAGACAGAAGAGTGAAGGAGGGCGGGTCGAAGTGAGTGGAGGTCGGCTGAAATGCTAATGCCCAAGAGGGTGAAGTTCAGAAAGCAGCAGCGTGGGAAGATGCGCGGCAAGGCCTACCGGGGCTCCCGGGTGAGCTTTGGTGAGTATGGGCTGAGGGCGCTTCAGGCAGCCTGGATCACCAATCGCCAGATAGAGGCGGCCCGGGTAGCTTTGACCCGTCACATTAAGCGTGGGGGGAAGGTCTGGATCCGCATCTTCCCCGACAAACCGGTGACCAAAAAGCCCGCCGAGACCCGCATGGGTAAGGGTAAGGGGGCGCCGGAATCCTGGGTGGCGGTGGTCAAACCGGGACGGGTGCTGTTCGAGCTGGAGGGGGTCTCAGAACAGCTGGCGAAGGAGGCGATGAGTTTGGCGGCGGCCAAACTCCCGATCAGAACCAAGATCGTAACCAGAAGCGAGCAGTTCGGAGACTAGCAGATGAGACCGCGGCAGATTCGAGATCTGACCACCGAGGAGATCCTTCAAAGAAAGAGAGACTTGGAGGAGGAGCTCTTCAATCTCCGCTTGAGGCAATCGACTCAGTATCTGGATAACCCTCTTAAGGTCAGGACCTTACGCCGGGAACTGGCCCGGGTCAACACCATCCTGAAAGAGGGCGAGCTGGGAATCAGAAAACTGGCGGCGGATTCCGAAGAGTAGAGTGGTGCGTTGAAGATGGAGGCGAGAAAAACCCTTAACCGGGGTAAAAGGAAGGAGCGGGTCGGCCGGGTGGTCTCCAACAGGATGGACAAGACCGTGGTGGTGGCAATCGAGCGTCGGATGGCTCACGGCGTTTACAAGAAGGTGATTACCCGCACCACGAAACTGTTTGCCCACGATGAGGAAAACCGCTCTAGGGTCGGGGATTTGGTGAAGGTCATGGAGACCCGCCCGCTTTCCAGAAACAAAAGGTGGCGTCTGGTCGAAGTCCTGGAGAAGGCCAGATAAAATGATTCAGGAGCAGACCAGACTGAACGTTGCCGACAACTCCGGAGCCAAGAAGGTGATGTGCTTCCGGGTTCTGGGAGGCTCCAAGAGGAGGTATGCCCGGGTCGGAGACATCATCGTCGTCACCGTGAAGGATGCCATCCCCGGTGGAACCGTCAAGAAAAGCGACATCTCCAAGGCGGTGGTGGTGCGCACCACCAAGGAGACCAAGAGACGTGACGGCACCTACATCCGTTTCTCGGACAACGCCGCGGTTCTGATAAATGAGCAGGGGGAACCCCGTGGCAGCCGCATCTTCGGACCGGTGGCCCGGGAACTTCGGGAGAAACAGTTCATGAAGATAGTCTCTCTGGCCCCCGAGGTCTTATGAGGTTTTAAGCGGTTATGAGGATAAAGAAGAACGACACCGTGATGGTGATTGCTGGCAAGGGGCGCACCCAGAAGAGCAACATCGCCAGGGTGCTTAAGGTTTTTCCGGAGGAGAGACGCATTCTGGTGGAGGGGATAAATATGGTTAAGCGTCATTCCCGTCCCACCCGACGCAACCCCAAGGGGGGGGTCGTTGAGAAGGAGGGAAGCATTCACATCTCTAATGTGATGCTTTACTGCAACAAGTGCTCCTCCGCCACCCGGGTCGGTTATCGTATCTTAGAGGATGGCACCAAGGTGCGAATCTGCAAGAAGTGTGGGGAGATCCTGTAAGTCTTATGGATCGGCTGAAGCAGAAATACCTGGAGCGGGTGAGGGCGGAGCTACAGAAGCGCCTGGGTTATGAGAACATAATGCAGGTGCCCAAGCTTGAAAGGCTTGTCGTCAACATAGGGGTTGGCGACGCCCTCTCCAATCCCAAGCTCCTGGAGGCGGGGGTCGAGGAGCTCGGCATCATAGCCGGTCAGCGACCGGTCATCCGTCGGGCCAAAAAGTCGATCTCCAATTTTAAGCTTCGAGCTGGAATGGCCATCGGAGCCAGCGTCACCTTGAGAGGTCGGAGGATGTATGAGTTCTTCGACCGGCTGGTGAACGTCGCCATTCCCAGAATCAGGGACTTTCGAGGCTTGCCCAAGAAGTCTTTCGACGGACGAGGCAATTACACCCTGGGTTTGGAGGAGCAAATCATATTTCCGGAGATCGACTACGACAAGGTTCAGAGAATCCGGGGGATGAACGTCACCATTGTCACCACTGCCGAGACTGACCGTGAGGCTTACGAGCTTCTAAAGGAGCTGGGAATGCCGTTTCGGGAAATATAGAAGGGGATTTCGTGGCCAAGAGATGCAAGATAGAGAAGTGGAAGAGGAAACCCAAATTTCCGGTAAGGTATCACAATCGTTGTCGGCGCTGCGGGCGACCGCGCGGCTATATGCGCCGTTTCGGACTGTGCCGCATCTGTTTTCGAGAGTTGGCCTTAGCCGGACATGTTCCGGGAGTGGTAAAAGCCAGCTGGTGAGAGCCCTGCTATGACGATGACAGACCCGATAGCCGATATGTTGACCCGTCTGCGAAACGCTTACCGGGCCAAGCACAAAGAGGTCGAAATCCCGGCCTCCAAGATCAAACGCCGGATCGCGGAGATCCTCCTGGAGGGCAACTACATCTCCAAGCTGGAGTTTGCTGACGACAACAAACAGGGGATTCTGCGTCTTTATCTGAGCTATACCGCCTCCGGTGAGAGCGCCATAAGCGGTTTGAAGAGGCTTTCCAGGCCGGGTCTGCGGGTTTACTACGACAAGGACCAGATTCGGAAGATGACTCGGCACCTGGGGATGCTGATCGTCTCCAGCTCCTCTGGGGTTATGACCGATGCTGAGGCTCGGAGGCGGGGTATTGGGGGAGAGCTTCTGTGTCGGGTGTGGTAGAGAAGGTGATAAGCGGTGT
>LIZU01000054.1 GCA_001302725.1 candidate division Zixibacteria bacterium DG_27 | reverse complement strand
CACGCCTGCGGGTTGCGCGGCGTACCGTGAACCAGGAAGATGTCGTCCACTTTCGCCGTCATCTAGAAATCTTTGAAAAGCTCTTTGCTTTCGGTGGAGAGATTCCTCAGCGTCCAGCTGATGGCCTCGGCGGCGTATGGGTTGAAATAGGAGATGTCCATAAGCCCCAAGGCGGCATAATCGTGATTTCCATAGAGGCAGATCTCGGAGAGGTCACGGACGATTTTCACGCACTGGTTGGGATCGGGTCCGTAACCGACAGCATCACCTACGAAAAAGAACTTCTCCACTTTGTGCTCCTTGGCGTCATCCAAGACCGCCTGCAGGGCCTCTAAGTTGGAGTGAACGTCGGAAAAAAAGGCGATTCTCATACGCTTCTTGCTCTTCAGTCTGACTAAAATACACACCGCCGACAAAATCGCAACCTCTTTTGGGCTCCGAGATGGCCATTAGTTGGAGCCGAGATGGTAAGGTCGAAAGAATTTCCCCCCTGAGCCGGAAAAAATTGCCTCTTTTCCTCAGACTGACAACAGCCCACATCGGTTTGGCGCTAGATGTTGTAGTTGACCTGAAGGAACGAGGCACATGAAGGGTGCTGAACTAAAACCCGTAGCGGTATGGACTTTGCATATTAATTGAGCGGACTTTGAGATGGATTTCTTAGGACCTAAAACTGGGACGTTTTTTTCAGGGGGGCGTTACCAGAGTTTTTCCTTCTCACAGGTCTGTTTGACAAAACGGGAGCTGTTTCAAGCAGCTGTAGGGAGAATCGGCAGTTCTCCCGACTATCTGGGCATTTCGACCTCCTCACTCTGGTTGAAGCGGGAGGCAGGGAAGCCTCCCGCGAAGCCCGGTAGCATCCTCCACGGTACCGAATACCGCCTCAGAACAGCATTTCGTGCTCCGGATTCTGAGGCCAACAACACCTCCTGCGAATCTCAGAAAGCAGCTAAAGTTGATTGTTGAGGTGTCGATAATCGATACACCTGAGAGTCCATTTTCGTCCTCCTTATAAACCTTCGAGGGAGAGAGAGGTTTTATGGCAACGGAGCTTGTCTGGAAGAGGTTTCGGGAGAGAAACGAGCCGGAAATCAGAGAGCAGCTTTTGGAGAGCTATCTGCCCTTGGTCAAGAACGTCGCCGGAAGGATGGCCCTGGGTTTCCCCCGCTCGGTGGAGCTGTCGGATCTGGTCAGCACCGGCGTGATCGGACTGATAGAGGCCTTGAGCAATTTCGACCCCGAGCGCGGGGTGAAGTTCGAGACCTATGCCGTTCCCCGCATCCGGGGGGCGATCTTAGACGAGCTGAGAGCGCTGGACTGGGTGCCTCGCTCCACGAGGGCAAAGTCCCGGGAAGTTGAAAGGGCCACCATCAAGCTGGAGAACAGGTTCGGGCGTCCTCCCAACAATCAAGAGTTGGCCCGGGAGTTATCATTAAGCTCTGGAGAGCTCTTCCAGACTCTCGGGGATATCTCCTTCGGGGCGGTTATGTCGTTGGATGAGCTGATAAGCGGGGAGGACGAAAACCGCCAGGTGCCGAGAGTCGAGACGATAGAGAACCCCGATGATAATATCTTCGCTGAAATTGAGGAGAATGAACTCAAATGCTATCTCTCGGAGGCCATCAGCTTCCTCTCCGAGCAGGAGAGGTTGGTTGTGGCGCTCTATTACTTCGAAGAGCTAACGTTGAAAGAGATTGGCGAGATAATGGAGATCTCGGAATCTCGAGTGTCACAGATTCACACCAAGGCGGTCTGGCGACTGGGCGCCATGATAAAGGACAGATTCGCGGACTGAGCCCTCGGAATCAACAACTACAGAAATCCTTGAGTTCTGCCGAAAATCGTATTGAGACGTAGAGATTGAGAAATCGAGCGAACCCTCTCAAGCCGTGAAGAGAAGGATTAGCACCCGCGGTGATGAGTTCTTGAAATAATGAATCCCGCCATCACTCAAAACGGAAATGACCTGCCCCAGCACGTAAGAGTGTCAGACCCTCTATTCATTGTTCCCGCTGCCGAAGGGAAAAATCCCGGCTTTCGGAGTCGCGTTCGGGGGGTCTTAACCTCGGGATTGATCATCGAACCTCCAGTCTCGCCCCGAGGGGATATGGTCTCAACAGAAGGGGAAAAGGTCAAGGTCAGCCTCCTGGGGGAGAACTACGAGATCGTCTTCATCTCGGTCCTGAAGGAGCTCTCCTCCGAGGGAGAGAAGTTGTACTCCCTCCCCTTCCCTCAACGATACACACTCTCCCGTCGAAAGTTCGTTCGGCTTCAGGTGGACTCCGGGATGACTTTTCGGAAGATCCTGCTCTCCAGAGGCAAGGCGGGGAGAGCCTCTTTGGGGAGGTTGAGTACAGGGCGGCTTCTGAATCTCTGCGAAGGGGGGGTGCTTTTGGAGACCTCCCGACAGTTGAAAGCTGGAGAGCTTCTACTTCTGAATTTGAATCTGAACTCCGGCGGGCAACTTCGGAATCTGTTGGGGGAGGTGAAAAGGGTAGAGAAGGTCCCGGAGGGTGATCGAGTGGTGGGGATACAATTCCGCAGGCGGTCGGATTTGCATCCGAAGCTGTCCAAACAGCTCTCCGTTTTGACCCCCGAGGGGATAGCCGATTTCACTCAGGAAATGAAGCGCCTTACAGCTGCGCTTCTGCGGTCGCAAAAGCGCGAAACCCTAAAGGTCGAGGCATTTTGATGTCATCCGAGCTAGCGAAGTCAGAGGAGGAGAGAAAAAGATCAGTCTTGATGAAAACCCTTCTGGAGATCGCGGCGGCGGTTGGGGAGTGTCCGGGGGACAGCAAGAGCTTCGAGGAGATCCTCAAACTCATCAACCGCCTCATCGATTATCGTTCCGCCTGCCTTTTTCTGGTGGACCGGGATACCGGCAAACTCACCGACTACGCCAGGGTGGGGAATCAGATAGATTTGATCTCTTTCGTCAGATTCAACCGGGGAGAAGGCTTCTCCGCCTGGGTTGCCAAGCAGCGTCGCGCCATCCTGATAAGAGGCACCGGTCGTTCCCGTTCTCTTCCGGATAAGAATATAAAGTCTTTCATGTCAGTCCCCATCTTTAGCGGTAGGGAACTGGTCGGTGTCGTGAACATGAGCCACGAGGAAGCGGGGGCTTTCGATCAGGCGGATCTGAGTCTGTTGCGGGTTGTCTGTTCGCAGCTCAGCTCAGCTATGCAGAGGTTCTATCTGCTGAGCAACCTGGAGGAGAGAGAGAAAGAGAGCGAACTGCAGAATCAGAAGATAAGCGAGCTTGAGGCCAAACTAAAGGAGGCCGGCGGTTCAGAGGGGGCTTCCCGGCTGTTGTCGGAGATAGAAACCGGGACTGCGGAGGCCTTAGCCTCCGTGGCCGGAAACACTCAGTTTCTTCTCTTGGCTCTGGAGGGTAGAGACCCCAAGCTCCTGCAAAAGGTTCAGGAGATCGACAGGGGGATATCTGAGCTTGCAGACCTCAACTACCGGCTCCGAAATCTCCAGGGGCCAGTTCAACGGCGGGGAGCTCTATTCCAACGTAAGGAGGTGAGCCCCCGCGAACTTAAGTTGTAACCACCTATTCCCCAGAGTTCAAAGGAGTGATAGATGAAGAACATATTGATAGTGGACGACGAGGAGGACTTGGCTCGGCTATACAAAAAGGAGCTGAGCGAAGAGGGATATCAGGTGGCGGTGGCCAGAAGCGGGGAGGAAGCTTTTGAGGTGGCCGGGAAACAGGAGGTGAACTTGGTGGTTCTGGATATCAAGTTGCCTCGAGAGAACGGCCTGGAGGTCTTGGATCGTCTCAAAAGAGAGGACAACCACCTCCCGGTGATTCTCAACTCCGCCTATTCCACCTACAAGGGCGATTTCTCTTCCTGGCTTGCCGATGCATATGTGGTGAAATCTCCGAATCTCAACGAGCTCAAAGGTCGCATTCGAGAACTCCTCAAGATGTGAACAACTCTGGATCGGGTCCGAAAGCTCATAGAACCCTTTTGCCTAAAACCTGCCCGATTCTCAGCCGATATCTTTCTCTGGGAGCCCTGCTCTGTCAGAATCTGTCAAAGACGGCAGGTGACGGAACGGTTTATTTGGACACCTTCATATTTCTGGTCTCGAATGAACGCTGAGCGGAGGTGCAGATGAAGGAAGAAATAAATGTACTGGTAGTCGATGACGAGAGCTTGATGCGCAATCTCGTTTACAAGATTCTGGGTCAGGAGAATTACAGGGTGGCGCTTGCGGCCTCAGTCGAGGAGGCATTGGAGGTTTTATCCCAAAAGGAGTTCCAGCTGGTGATCTCGGACATAAAGATGCCAGAGAGAAATGGAATTGAGCTTCTGAAAAGGGTTAAGGAGGATCATCCCCACACCGGGGTGGTAATGATGACCGCTTACGGGGACACCTACACTGCAAGGGAGGTTTTGCTCGCGGGCGCAGAGGAATATATTACCAAACCGTTCAAGCGCAAAGAGCTCAGCTCCGCGGTGGAGAAGGCCTACTGGCGGATGCTGTCATCCCTCCAAAGGAGAGAAGATATGTCCGCTGAGGGGGAGACGGATCCAGTGATGTAGTTTCAACTTCTGCTGCAACAATCGTTCCTTTGTTTGCCGGGGCCACGTGTCTCAATGCTGCGAGGCCCCAGGTTTGAAAGATTTCGCAACCTTGGCTGGGGCCTGGCGACTTCCTTTCTGAAGCTAAAGGTTTCAGATCGGATGTCGATTATTCCTCCGGAGGCGACCGGGTGAAGGAAGAGATCAAAACCCTCGTTGAGATTGTCGGTGAGGAGATCAAGGAATTCCAAGATTTCCTCGGTTTTCTCACTCGCCAAACAGAAGTCTTAACCGCCGGGGATTTTGACTCCTTCGAGAGGTCTGTAGCCCTGCAGGAAGAGGTTTCGGTGAGGCTCGATCTTTTAGAGAAGAGACGGCAAGAGCTCACCTCCTCCTTGGCGGAGAAGTTGAATCTCGACCATCCGGGTGATGGGCTGGCAAAGGTCGCTCAGCTGGTGGAGGTCTCCCAATCGACGAAGTTGAGAGAGCTCTATGAGACGCTCTTGGGTCTATGCTCAAAAATTGAACAGGCGCGTGTGACCAACGAGCTGCTCATCCAGGAATCGGTGGGACTGCTCCAGAGCAGTTCGTCGTCATCTCGGTATGCCAGCTCCGCAGACCTGGAGAGGTTCGAAGGACCCAAACCGGTGTACGAGGTTGCGGGTATGATGAATTAGTACTGAAAGTGCAAATTTATCTAGAGTAATTGCGGCGTGAGGGGCCGCTGGCCTTATAACGAATCGAACAACCAGGGAGGGAACGAATGCTAATACTTACAAGGAAAGTGGGAGAGAGCATCGCCGTCGGCGATGAGATCACCATAAAAGTATTAGGAATCCAGGGAAGACAGGTTCGTTTAGGGGTGGTGGCCCCCACTTATGTTCCGGTTCACCGGGAAGAGATCTACAAGAAGATACAGGAGGAGAACAAGAAAGCCGGTTCCGGCAAACAGATCGATTTCGAGGCCGCTCAGAGGCTGCTGAACAAGAAGAGGAAGTCGGGGGAATAGAGCACCCTCCGCGAACACACATACAGAACTAAGCCTGGTTTAATCGTAATAGGGGGCAATTGCGGGCATCTACGACTATGGCTGAAGGGGGCAAAGTCCATCAGGTCGTCACGCCTCGCTTCGGGAGAATCGAATTTACGGAGCAAGAGATTCTCACCGCGACAGTTGGCCTTTTTGCCTTTGAGGATCTCAAGCAGTTCCTCCTGCTCTCCTTCCCGGGAATGGAACCCTTCCACTGTTTACAGTCAATAGAGAAGCCGGAGGTTGCCTTCGCCCTTCTTGACCCCCGGGTTCTTCTGCCGGAATACAAAGCTGACATACCGCAGGAGGTGGTCGAAGAGCTTCAGATAGAAAACCTCGACAAGCTCAAAGACTTTGTGATTGTTACCATTCCTTCCGGGAAACCCGAGAAGATGACCGCTAACCTCCTGGCCCCAATAGTCATAAATCTCGACAGCCGCAAGCTGAAACAGGTGGTACTTGCCGCCCCCGAATATCGTACCCGACATTCCATACTTGAAATCCTGGAAAAAGGTCTCAAAACAGATGCTGGTGTGTAGTGAGTGGTGAGTGGTTAGCGGTGAGTAGTGAATGGTTGGTGTTGAATCAGAGTTGGTCAGGTGGCATTCCGAGTTTTCGCCGGCAATCCATAGGGGTCGGGATTCATCCGACCCCAGTGGTTGCGGGTCCATACGGATCCCAACGGAGATGAATTCCCCGCCCTAGGGCATGAGATTATTTGACAGTCCCGAGTACAAAAAGGAATATATTTCCCCGCTTGGAATGTTTCACGTGAAACATCTGTGTAAGTTCATTTATTATAATAGCTTATCTGTTCCGAAAAGGGTTCAAAAGCCCTCTTCATCCGCTTTTACTGTCGGGCATCAACTGAGTGGTCAGTTTATCAACTCAAGACGGCCGTTCCAGAGATCTACTGAGATATCCGCACCCTTACTTCGTGGGACTGAAGCCCACGTTTCACGTGAAACATCGCTGTAATTTCATCCGACACAGCCAGTTAACGTGAATCTATCCCAGATTCGCGAGGGCCACTCGAGGATTCCAGCCGGAAAATTCATCATCCGCCCGTAGATGAGAGTTCCCCACTGCTGAGCTGTGGAATGAAGTCAAATCGACAGCTTGGGCTGGTAATAGCTGTCCTTCTTCAGGCCGTATTCGGCGAGCTTGTTGCGGAGGGTGCGGGCCGATATCCCTAACACCTTGGCGGTTCTAGACCGGTTCCCCCGATAAGCCTCCAGGGTTCTCAGAATCAGAACCTTCTCCATCTCCATGAGAGATTGCCCCGGCTTGACGGTCTCCTCCCCGCCTTCAGTCCCGAAGGTGACTAGCTCCGGCGGGAAATCTTCCAGCTCCAGAAACTCCTTGTCCCCTTTGGATAACACTACCGCGCTCTCGATGAAGTTCTCAAGCTCCCTGACATTCCCCGGCCAGTGATAGGAGTAAAAAGCCTCCAGGGCAGTCTCCGAGATGCCGGCAACCTCTTTGTGGTTCTTCGAAGAGTATTTCTCCAGGAAGTGATTTACCAGCAGGGGAATATCTGCCTTTCTCTCCCTTAAGGGGGGCAGATGTATGCGGACGACATTGAGACGATAGTATAGATCCTCCCGGAAACTCCCTCTCTTAATAGCCCGCCGGAGGTCCTTGTTGGTGGTAGCAACTACCCTGACGT
>LIZU01000053.1 GCA_001302725.1 candidate division Zixibacteria bacterium DG_27 | reverse complement strand
CTCTCCGAATCGATGTTAGAACAGGCCAGGAGAAAAAGAGGGGGAAAGGTGATCAGATTTGTCGAAGGCGACATTCGCCGGCTTTCTCTAAGGGAGAGGTTCGACCTGGGATGTTGCTTCTTCGATTCCCTGAATCATCTCACCTCCAGAGCGGACCTGCTCTCAGCACTCCAGACCGCTCGCAAACATCTCCATCCTGGGGGAAGATTCATCTTCGACATGATTACTCCGAAAGGCCTGCAAATCTGGGACGAGGTAGAAATTGACAGGGAGGCAGGCCACCTCGTTGTAACCGAGGGGAAGCGGAATCCAACCGGGGATAGAATCGAAATCGTAATTGAAGGTTTCGTGCGTAAACGCGGCGATCTATACGACCGCTTCAAACAGGTTATCCGGGAGCGAGCTTATCCTCAAAGAGAGGTCACTCAACTTCTGGCGAAAGCCGGTTTCCGAAACGTAGTCATCGAAAGCTTCGATAGGCACGAAGCGGTTGAATCTGCAGAGAGACTGCTGTACATCGCCCACTGAGGTATCGTTCTATGGAAGAGCTCTCTTTCCGTCCACGGAGTTTCTTGGGCCTAGAGAATCAAAGCTTGACTCTCGACAACTGCAGGGTTGTCATTCTGCCGGTTCCCTACGAGGCCACGGTCACTTATCGTCCGGGGACGAAGTTGGGCCCCTCCGCCATAATGGAAGCCTCCCCGGAGGTGGAGACCTTCGCCCTCGAACTCCAGGCCGATCCCAGCGAGATCGGTATCTTCACCTGCGACTTTCTGGAGGTTGACACTCGGGGACCGGAATATATGATCGAAAGAGTCAAAAGGGCCTGTCAGAAATTCATCGAAAAGGACAAAATAGTCGCGCTGCTCGGAGGCGAGCATTCCCTCTGTTTAGGCGCAGTCAAAGCTTGCCGGGAGAAGTATGGAGACTTATCCGTCCTGCAGCTGGACGCTCACGGAGATCTGAGAGACCGCTACCAGGGTAGCCCCTTCAATCACGCCTGTGTGATGCGTCGCGTCGGTGAACTCTGTCGGATCGTGCCGGTAGGGGTGAGGAACTTGAGTAAAGAGGAGTTCGATTTTATACTGGAGAGAAAACTGCAACCCATCTATGCTGAGAATATCGACGATGGGGGAGATTGGATAGAGAGATGCCTGGATCGCCTCTCCGAGAGTGTCTATCTCACCGTTGATATGGATGTCTTCGACCCCTCTCTAGTGCCGGCGGTGGGGACTCCCGAACCCGGAGGGCTTTCCTGGCAGCAAGTCCTATCACTTCTGAGGAGAGTGGTTGCCGAGAAGAACTTGGTCGGTTTCGACGTCGTCGAGCTATCGCCCATACCGGGAAATCAGACTTCAGATTTCCTCACCGCCAGCCTGGTCTACAAAATCATCGGATATCTCTTTCGGAGACAGAGGAATTCCTCAAACAGATGACGTTGACTGCCAACGTAGTAGTCAAAATCAGCACTCCTTCGTTACTCACTACCGAACGATTCGCCACTGCTCGGTGTTAAAAAAGGCTTGGAATTCTGCCAGCAGCATCTATATTTCGGGCAGGGGTTGAAGGGATTGCTTAACTGTTGCTAACGACTAGCATGTCATGGGGAGTGCTCTTGACGATGACTATTTGGAGCTCAACCATAGGTAGAGGGTGGAGGCGGCTTCGAGGTCAGCAGTTTCTGATCCCTTGGCGGTTCTCCCGGAGGTTGAGTTCAGTCGGTTCCGGATAGAGATGTAGAGACATGAAGGTATAATGAGAGGAGGTGAGCAATTCAGTAAAACCGCTCCACGGCATTACCGAGAAGTCTTCTGACACCTTCCAGAACCTCAATCGCAACTGAGATTAGTGAGCCTCAAAAGAGCAGATTGCAGGTTTCTCTGAAGAGGAGGAGAAAATGAGCATAAAGAGGCGCCTTTTCTTTTTAATCCTGGTATTCTTGATACCGCTCCTGTTGGTGGCCGCCGACTATCTCATCCCCGAGCAGAAAGGGGTGGAGTCCAAGGGGCTGGGTTACATCGCTGCCTATCAGTCAAACGACGATAGACTCTGGCAGATATGGTGTCACCGCACAGTGAGCGGGCAGACCGACACGGTGCGGGTCAGCCCCGACATCGATCCGGGGGCGGGTCGCGCCGGCTACAGTGAGCCGACCCTGATGGCGGCAGGTTGGACCATTTACTGCGCCATGTTGGTTCACAAGCAGGTCAGTGGTGATTCCGCCTACGTCATGGTGAGGAGGAGCACCGATTTCGGTGATACCTGGGAGACCTTGGCGACCATTGGCGAAAGCCAGGCCATCGCTCGATCCCTGCGGGCAAACTATCTCGATGGAGAGCTTCACCTGATTTGGGAGGACTGCAGATCTGGCTATTGGAGGATTTATCATGAAGAGATCACTAACCTTTAGTTTCATGATGGTACTTCTGGGTCTGACTGTCGCCTCGGGGTATCAGGGGGAGTACCTCTTCATGATCAACTGGGACGGCATGCGGTATGACGCCCTCGAGCGCGGCACTCCAGAGCACCTCTTGAACGACATCATCCCGGAGGGGATTCTGTTCGAGGACCTCTGCAATGCCTGGAACACCATAACCAGCCCCGGGCATCCCAACATTCACACCGGGAATCCCTGCATCTACCCCAATACCGGCGGCGAGGAGTGCAAGGGTTTCGGTCCCGAGAAGAACTATGGTGACAGGTGGCACCTAAGCCATTACTATCCCTCCCTGATGGAGACCTACGTGAAGGAGAGGGGGAGCGGCCCCGCCGACAGCGTCCTGGCCTGGGTCTTCGGCAACAACCACAACGATCGCAACTGGGGCCACAGCCAACATCCCGACTACCATGATGCTACTCCATACACCTCCATACATGCCGCCAGGAGGATCATCCCCAAGATCTACGATGCCGAGCTGTGGGACTCCATGAGGGTCATCCTGGACACCTACGAGCCGGATGTCTTCTACGTCGATTTCCACAACGTCGACACTTACGGACATACGATCCCGGACTCCGGTGAAGCCGCTTACTACCGCTCCATCCAGAGGGTAGATTCCATCACCTACGAGATCCTTTACGACTATATCCCCAACCACCCGAAATATGCCGGCAAGACCAACGTTCTCATCGTCAGCGACCACGGCAGACACACCGATGAAGTCAACAACGGCCTGGTTGGTCACGGGTGTGATTGCGACGGTTGTCGACACGTGGTCGGGGTTCTGTGGGGGCCCGACTTCGAGAGCGGTGTCACCGTGGAGGAGCGTGTCTATCAGACCGAATTTGCCCATACCTTTGCGCACATGTTGGGACTTCTGGCACCCCATGCCCGCACCTCCAGAATACGCACCGACTGGCTGCTCTATCCGGAATACGAACATTGGTGGCCACAGTCGGGAGGCGGAGAGCCGGTCTCGGATGACGAGGTGACCAGTAGCAGCCCGGCTATTGCGATCGGCGACAACGGCAGGGTCCATATGACCTGGTGCCAGGACCACCGGGAAATCAGATACCGATACAAACGGAGGGGTTACTGGTCTCCAATCCAGACGCTCGCCACCGCCAATCCCGGCGAGCTTCTTAAAACGCCGAGAATAGCGGCCAAGGACGACATAGTGGTAGTCTGCTGGGAGAGGTTTGAGGTCCGCTACCGGGGTTTTCAGAGCTGGTATCCCGGGGGGATCGTGGGATCGGCCGGGAACTGAGCATAAAGAAGGCGAGATCGACGAATCAATGGGAGCAGACGCTGCACCTCTCCTTCTTCAACCGCAGCCGACCGCGCTATCTCGACCTGACAATCAACGGTTCGTACAGCTATCTGGCACTGGAGTTCTTCTGGTATCCCCACAGCAACTTAGAGATCGTCAGCCTGACCTCCGACAACCACGGAGAAGACTGGAGCGAACCGGAGCTGGTAACCGATGATGCCGCCTGCGGACACTACCTCCACGACTTCAGCCCCAGCGGCTTGATAATCGAAACGTCGAAGGGAGCGCCCAAGGTCGGCTGGGAGGAGTCCTTGCAGTTGGAGCCGGTCTTGGCGGAGTGTTACCCCAATCCTTTCAACCCCGCCACCACTATTAGCTACAACGTGACCAAAGCAGGTCATGTTAGGTTGGAGGTGTTCAACCTGGAGGGACAAATGGTGGAAAGTCTGGTGGAGGAACATCAGCTACCGGGAAGTTATTCGGCGAACTGGAATGCAGAAGGCTACTGTTCCGGGGTTTACTTTTACAGATTGACTGCCGGAGATTATTCGCAGGTTAGAAAGATGCTGCTGGTTAAGTGAAGCCAACCTTCTTCGGAGTCATCGCAGATTCTTTCTGACCTTCGGGGTCCTGATCTTTTGGTCAGGGCCCCGTTCAATCCAACTGCCGGTCTTTTTCTGATGAATTTACGAAGGGTGCTGATTCTGTTCGAGGGAGTCTTGGACTGCTGAGGTGGGGTTATTGTGAGGTCTCAATCGGGAGTAGCGATTCTGACAGGGTAGGTGTAGACGTTCATTCTGCTCCCCCGGGCGAAGCCGACCACGGTTACTCCCAGATTTTTCGCCAAATCTAAGGCCTTGCCGGTGGGGGCAGACCTCGAACAGACGAGGCTCACCCCGGCCCTCCAGACTTTGACCAGTAGATCGGAGGATATTCTGCCGCTGGAGAGGATCAGCTTGTCTTTCAAGATGATTCTCTTCATGAGGGCCTTGCCCAGAACCTTATCGACGGCGTTGTGTCTCCCGATGTCCTCAGCAAATAGCAGGATTCTCTCCCGGTCGGCAAGGGCGGCACCGTGGACACCGGCGGTCCTTTTGAACAGAGTTGATTTCCCGTCGAACTCCCTCATCAAAGACAGAATCTCAGAAGGGGTCAGGCTGAACTCGAAGTTGAGCAGAATATCTTCGAGAGGATTCATCTTCTCCAGGGATTTGAAGCTCTTGCCCTTTCCGCAGCCTGAAGTCAGAACCGCAGTTCGAAGGAAGTCGCTGGAGAGCCTGACCTCCCTTTTGGTGAAGACCCTGACCTCCTCTCTCTCGGGATATGAACTGACTCTCCTTAGCTCCTCTCTACCTTTGATTATCCCCTCCGAGAAGAGGAATCCAAGAGCCAAATACTTCTCCTCTCTGGGAGTGCAGGCGAGGGTGACGACCTTGTGGCCGTTCAGAAGAATGGTCAGTTGCCCCTCATTTACAACCGCATCCTTTTCGCCGGATCTGTTTCCTCCCTTAATCCTGACTACCGGATAGCTCTTCGTGGCGCGTCCCAACTGAAGTTCACTCCTGAAACTTACAAGTTATTCTGAGGCATGACGTTGGAGGAGCTCTTGGGCCCTCTTCTGATCTTCCAAGGTGTTGAGATTAAAAAAGCTCAAATGCCGGGGATCAAGTTGCTCTATTAAGTCTTCACCGATCCTCTTCACCTTCAGCTTCTTGAGTATTTTTCTGATCTTCAGATCGTCCCTCATCAGATGCTCGAAGATAACCGGGATACAGTTTTTAGAATAGAGGGCGAGGAGGGGTTCGACCTCCCCTCCGGTTTCGGGAATGACCACATCATAATCCTCGCAGCCCTCCAGCATGAACTTGACGAGGGCGGCTTCTATGAAGGGCATATCGCACCCCACCACAAAGTTGTATTTGGAGGTGGACAAGCAGAGGCCGCTGAGGATCCCTCCCAAAGGACCTTTCCCCCTAATCAAATCCTCCACTACCGGCAGCCCATAATCCAGGTAAGGATCCCTGTTGTTGGCGACTATCAATATCTCCGGAAAGAGAGCTTTGAGGACCTTGATGATCCGGGCGATGAGGGGTTGGCCACCTTCAAGCTGAATGAAGGCTTTCTGTTTTGCAATTCTGGTGTTTTTGCCTCCGGCGAGGATTATCCCGGTCATCTAATAATCCATCTCGATTCCGACTGAAAAATTCCTCCCCGGCATGGGGATACCGTATTCGGAGTCGTAATACTCATCCAATAGATTGTAAAGTGAAAAACTGAAAGTCAAGTATTCACCCAGATGCTGGCGGAGCAGGAAGTCAACGGTGAAGTAGTCGGGCAGCTCCTGGAGGTTATCATCACTGTCAAAATAGCTTCTCTCGCTGGTGTAAGTGCTATTGAGCCTCAGGTCTGACTCTGTCGGCAGAGTATATTCAACCCCCAGAAGGATCCGATGCTCGGGACGGTACGGTAATTCCTCCCCCTCCTGACCGGGGGAGCGGTTCTCGGCCTTGAGGTAGGTGTAACTGCTGGATAGAGACAGACCTTTCGCAGGAGAGAAACTCCCTCCTAGCTCAAACCCCAAGTGCCGCGCCTTGCCGATGTTGTCCAGCATATCTTTCTCTTCGCCTTCCGCAATTACGACCTTGTCAACGATCAGGTTGGTGATCTCGCTGTCGAACAACACCAGTTCAGCCCTGCCGGAGCGACCCCACAACAGGGAGAGACCCAGTTCCATGTTGGTGGTTGACTCCTCCTTCAAATCTGGATTGGGAACGTTCTTTCCGGCATAGCCCGAATAGAGCTCCTTCAACGTCGGGAATCTCGTTTTTCTCCCAATAGAGGCAAACAGAGCCGTGGATCGAGTAAGGGAGAGATGAACTCCCAGACGCCCGTCCAGGGTGCTCATGTCATCTCGCAGGGGGACGTTCTCGGCGAAGATGGGGTGCAGCATATTCAGGCTCAGGCCTCCGGAGAGCGCCAGCCTCTTGGAGACAGTCCACTCCTGCTCCAGACCGAGGTTGTAACTTTCGATCTCATACCACTGGAAGGGCTCACCTCTGCCGGGCTGATCCCGGTGGACGTCTCTCTTCAGACCCCATCCCAGGGTCAGCTCGTTTTTCTCGGAGAAGGATCTGGTTAGATATAGATTGAAGCCGGCGGAGTAGTCGTCGTAGACCGAGTGAAAGGCATACCTTCTCGTCTGAGTGCTATAAGTGTCATCGTCGTAGGAATCGAGGCTGTTGTCGTATTTGTCGTAGAAGAAGGTCCCTTTCAGGAACCAACCGGCGCCGAACGTCTGGCTGGTGGTCAAATTGAGCACCCATTTCCTCCACTCCGGAAAACGCCAGAAGCGTGGTCGCTCATCGTAGATCTTCGGAGGGATACCTTTTTTGTTGGTCAGATGAGAGAAAGACAGCGCGGTGTGGCGACGGTTGTTGGGACGCCAGGATAGCTTGGTGAGGAAATCGAACTTCTCGTAATCGCTGTTGTTGCGGTAATCTCCGTCTTCATTGGGAGCCTCAGGAAAATCACCGCTCAAGCGGAAATGATCCTGCCGGCGATAAGAGCCCGTGAAAAGATAACCGAGATTCCCCACGGTTCCGCTTCCCCCCAATGAATAGACCTGGAGATTCCCGCTGCCAAATGTCGTTTGAACGTGGCTTTGAAGTCTTCCGGGCGACCTGCTGATGATGTTTATGGTTCCCCCCAGGGAGTTGGGTCCGTACAAGACGGAGGCATTTCCGGCGGTGACGGTGATTTTTTCCACCACCTCCATGGGGATCTCCCCGAGGTCGACCACCCCATCGTAGGGCACATAGATCGGCACCCCGTCTAACAGCACCGCAACCTGCCTCTGTTCAATTCCACGCAGCTGCACCACCATCTCGTTGCGGGCACCGATAGAGACGTAGCCGCCCGGAAGGGTCTGAATCGCCTCCGCCACGGTCTGAATCTGGCGGGAGGCCATCTCCTCCTTTGTCACCTCCCGCAGGTTGGTCGTCAAGGTTGCAGGGGATTTCTTTGCAGTTACCACCACCTCTCCCAGATAATAAGTCCGCAGTGAATCCGAGGCGGTGTCGGCCTCGGCGACCTTCAAAAGAAGAAGAGATAACAAAAGAGTTGCCACCGCCAAAGGCTTTGAGATTGTTACTGTCACTGCCTTAGACCTTTCTTCAAAAACCTTTCTTCGATGAACTCCACCAAGGGGTCAATTGTTTCCGGCGAAAAGCAGGGCAGGCCTATATCGACCTTCTTCGCGGAGACCAAAGCAATTAGATTATCCTCTGGCGAACAGAGAGGAGAGGAGTTACCCTCCGGGTTGTGAACTTCGATTTTCGGATATGGCGAGCTTCTGAATCCCTCTCCCAATACCAGGTCGTATCCCTGGAAAAGGAAATCTAAAACCTCTTCAAGTTGTCTGTGCCGCAGGCTGCTTGAGAAGACGGCGGCCCTGTTCGGAGAAAGAACCATCGTCGTTTCCGCCCCCGCCTGAGCGTGCCTGTAAGAGTCCTTCCCGGGAGTATCGAACTCGTGATCTCCGGTGGTGTATTTGATGCTCCCCAGCCTGTAGCCTCTCTCTTTCAATGCAGAAAGGAGCTTCTCCATGAGGGTGGTTTTCCCCACCTTCTTTCTACCCACCACCAGTAGTAGCTTTCCCCGCAGGGAACCTGTGGACATGTCTCTCTTCGCTCCCCGGGCTATCGAGAGACCTCGATAACGACCTCGTGAGCTTCCTCCTCGACTTTCAGCGAACTGACAAGCGCCCAGACCAGATTTCCCGTCAGCCCGGTCACGAAGGGATTCAGAGAGAGCTCTTTTCCGTTCACCTTGACCTTGACTTCTTTGATATTCTCCATCTTTTCACCATGTGGAAAGCTGAAGCTTTCCGCTACCTCTTCTACGACGCTCCGATTTGACAAGGAAAGGGAGAAGTGATCCTCTCCCTTTCCGATTCAAAAAGATGTGTAGGTTAAGCTGACTCAGCCAGAAGAGATCAGCTGTAAAGCACCAGCCCCAGCAGCCAGAAACCGAGTGAAGTCAGAATAAGTCCCCGGGCGTAAGCTTTCTCCTTCAAATTCTGCCACCTTAAGAACCTGGGCGCCAACCTCCTCCCCAGACCGACTCCGATCATGATGCCGAAGAAACTCAAAGCGGCGGCATAGCTCCCGTCAGTGTAAACCCACCTGAGAAGCCCGGCCACTCCCCTTTCCGTCCAGTAGGGGTTAAAGAAGAGGTAAGCTTCCGAGAAGGCGAAGGCCAGGTAGTTGATATAGCTGGCGACCAGCCCGACAACTCCCAGTGTGACCAGTCTTTCAATCCAGCCTTTCCTCTCCGCCAGAGTGAAGGTGAGGTCAAAAACCACCCCGGTCAAAAGGACGGCGCAGAGCTGGCAGAAATACACACTGGGAAGGCTTAAGAACTTGAATCCCGCAGCCACCAGCGCAATCAGGATGGTGGTGCCAGCTCTGGGGAAAACCATCCGGGCGGATGCCAGAAGCAGAATCGCAATCAGGGCCAGAATCGGGGAGCTGGGATGGAAGTTCGCCGTCCGCATCGCCTCTATCCCCAGCGCCTCCAGCCCGCCCCAGATGGAGCCGAAAAGTATGATCCCTAAGATAAGTCTCTTATTGGCGTTCATATTCTCTGCTCCTCAAAAGTCAAATTTGAAGGCCAAGTTGAAATTGCTGTTGTCGGCGTCGCTCTCCGCCAGAGCGCTGGTGGCATCCAGATACTTGTAGGTGGTCTTCAGGTAGCCGTACTCAAAAGCGATGGTAACATTGCTCATCGGCGTGGCCATGATGTTGGCGAACAAGGTCAGGTTCTTCCACAGCTGGGCGCCGCCTCCGGCCGCCAGAGAATCGACGTGCTCCTCCTTCAGGATCTCGGTGCCCGCACCGGTGTTGAAGGAGAGATTGGTCCCCTGCGGCTTGAAGGAGAGCTGACCCCATCCGCCGTTGGCCTCCACTCCCTTGACCTTGTTGGTGCCGCTGGCGGCATCCCACTCGTTCCAGACGTGGGCGTTGCTGAAGAGCATCCTGAGGTTGCTTCCCATGAACCACTCTCCGGAGAGACCGAAGGTCCCGGCCTGGGCTTTGAAGTCGACGGCTCCGGCGGTGGTGGTGGTCTTATCAGTGTGAAAGCCCCCGGTGGGATAAGCCTTGTCCCAGTCCTCCTGGCCGTAGTGGCCGGAGAAACCGATGGTGACATTGCTGTTGAAGCTGGCGGAGGCTCTGCCCTCGAAGAAGGGCATGCCGCTGTACTCGCCCGCGCCGAAGGCCTCTCCCTGGGTTCTGGTGGCGGTGGCGACATCCGCCCCGATCGGCCTTATCGCGGCCCATTGGAAGAGCACTGAACCATTCTCGCCTATATCGTGGCTGTGCTCAAACCTGATCTGGGGAAATCGATTCCAGAGGTTTCCACAACTGGAGAATCCTGGAATTGAGACGTGCGCCAGGGAGGTGGGGGAAAGGGGTGCGAAGAGGCTCCACTCCTGCCCCACCAGGAACGTCAGATTCTCTCTCATCATCTTGAGGTAGGCTCGCCTCAGGCGCGGTGCAGACTGCATCGCGAGGCCGTTGGCTCCGCTCCCCTTCAGACCCCAGAAGTCCAGCTCGATGCCCGCGGCCAGATCCCAGTCTTCCAACTCCGAGGACATCTTCAGCCCGAAGCGGGTCTGCCGCGGTGTGATGAGGAAGCTGGTCCTGGTGGTGGTGTCCGCAATCCCGGCGCTCACCGGAATGTCGGTGCCCAGAACGTCGTTTATGCCGACGTTCACCAGGATGAAGCCGTAAGGTTTCACATCGACGCCCGCGGAGGCGTTCATAACTAACATCAAAGCAATGGCGACTGAGAGAAATACAGCTTTTCTCACTTTAACTTCTCCTTTCTTATTTAAGCTTCGACTTTCTCTGTGACTTCTTCTGCTTCTTCTGGTCGCCTGGCTTCCTTCACTCTGGATATAACCAGTCCAATCACGGCGGCAGATATGCTCAGCGAGCCAAAGGGCTTCAAGAACTCGTGGAACAGCCCCAGATCCTCGGAGACCTTGGGCCTCTTGGGGAGGTCGGGGAAATAGTCCAGGGGCTCCGGGAGGACGTAGATTTTGCTGGTCCCGGTCCCCAGCTCCTCCTCACCGTAGATATGGGGGTTTCTCCCCTTGGCCTTCAGTCTCTTGACAGCCTTGTGGGCCATCTCCAGGATCATGTCCCGATCTCCGTAGACCAGGCAGTCGGTGGGGCAGGCTTTCGCACAGGCCGGCTCCATGCCGTTGGAAACCCGATC
>LIZU01000052.1 GCA_001302725.1 candidate division Zixibacteria bacterium DG_27 | reverse complement strand
ATCAACGCCGCCCTCGCAAATAATCCCGACGGCAAAGACGATACTCCTCACCGACACGCCTACGACACCATCAAAGGGTCAGACTTCCTGGCGGACCAGGAGGCGGCCTTCATTATGACCAAGGCCGCCCCGGGAATCATACGAGAGATGGAGCATTGGGGATGCCCCTTCTCGCGGTTTGAGGATGGCTCTGTAGCCCAGAGGCCCTTCGGAGGCGCCGGTTTCCCCAGGACCTGCTACGGAGCTGATAAAACTGGCCATTACCTACTGCAGACCCTTTTCGAGCAATGCGTGAAGCACCAGGTCAAGATCATGGAAGAATGGCTGGTTCTGGGATTATCTATTGACGATAACCGCATCTGCCGTGGAGTTGTCTGCCTCGACCTGCACAGCGGCAATCTCGAGATGGTCGGTGCCAATGCGGTGATATTCGCGACCGGAGGCTCCGGCAGGATGTACGGGACCAAGACCTCCAACGCCTTGACCTCCACCGGGCTGGGAATCGCAATGGCTTTCTGGGCCGGGGTTCCGGTAAAAGACATCGAGTTCGTGCAGTTTCATCCCACCACCCTCTTCAAAAACAACGTCTTGATGACCGAGGGCTGCCGTGGTGAGGGAGGATATTTAATAAACAAGGATGGCGAACGGTACATGAGCCGGTATGTTTCCGAAAAGGTTATGGAACTGGGTCCCCGGGACATTGTCTCCCGGAGTACGCAAACCGAGATTGAGGAGGGGCGTGGGGTTGAGGGGAAATACGTCTATTTAGACCTTCGCCACTTAGGGGCTCAAAAGATCTTGGAACGGCTTCCCGGCATCAGGGAAATCTGCATTGACTTCATCGGCATCGACCCCATCGAAAAGCCGATCCCCATCGTCCCTGGCATGCATTACACCATGGGGGGGATAGACTGCGATCAGGACGGTAGAACCGAGGTCCCGGGATTCTATGCTGCCGGAGAGTGCGCCTGCGTCTCCGTTCACGGCGCCAACCGTCTGGGAGGCAACTCTCTCTTGGAGACTGTAGTCTTCGGTCGGCGCTCCGGGGAGGATGCCAGCAATTACGTCAAAGATAAGGAGAAAAAGCCACAGGAGGCGAGCCTGAAGAAGACCTCAGAGGAGGTCAAAACAAAGCTCAATAGCATCGGAGGCGGCAACGGGAAGGAGCATCCTTATAAGATAAGGGATGAACTCGGCGAGGTGATGGTCAAACACTTCGGGATCTTCCGTACTGAAAGTGAAATGAATGACGGCCTCGATGAACTCGGCAAGCTTAAAGAACGTTTCGGAAACATTCGAGCCTTCGATTCCGGCAGGGCCTGGAACTTCGACAAACTCTGGATAATGGAGCTTGCCGGCAATCTGTGTCTCACTGAGTGCATTGCCCTCGGAGCCCTGAATCGTACTGAGAGTCGCGGCGCTCACTTCCGCCGTGACTTTAGCAAGCGCGACGATGCCAACTGGTTGAAGCACACCCTCTACCGGTACACTACGGAAGGACCTCAGATCGGCTACAAGGAGGTCCAGCTTGGCCGCTTCGAACCCGAGGAGAGAAAGTACTAAAGGAGAGCGAAATGGCATACTTGAAGATTTTCAGATACGATCCCTCCGGGGGAGTCGAACCCCACTTTCAGAGATACGAGCTCCCTCCCGAGAAAGGGATGACGATTCTGGAGGCCCTCTTCTGGATATTAGAGAATGAAGATTCCTCTCTGGCTTTCCGTTGCAGTTGTCGGGAGGCGGTTTGTGGCTCCTGCGCGGTGCACATAAACGGCGAATACCGTCTGGCCTGCAAAACTCAGGTTGACCCTCTGGGCGAGGAGATCACTGTCAGACCCCTCACTCATCTGCCGATCCTGAAGGATTTGGTGGTGGATATGAAACCCTTCTTCGACCAATATGAGAAGATAAAACCGTATCTCATTCCCAGAGAGGAACCGCCTGAGAGCAAAGAGCATTACCAGAGCGTCAAAGACCGCAAGAAGATCGATAGTCTCGTGGATTGCATTCTCTGTGGGGCCTGTTACGGGAGTTGCCCGGTGGCAATGGGCGACCCCGACTATCTGGGCCCACATGCACTGCTGAAGGCCTTGCGATTCGTGCAGGATTCCCGGGACGGTGCCAAGACTGAACGCCTGGCAATGGTGGCCACCGAGCATGGGGTCTTCCGCTGTCACACCATATTCAATTGCCAGAAGGTCTGCCCCAAGGATCTGGATCCCACCGGCGCGATTGCCAAACTGAAGATGAAGTCGGTCGGCTTCAAGATAAAGAGCATGTTCGGCTTTGCCCGCTCGGCTGGCTAAGGAACTCATGAGGGAACTTCTCCTAATAGCTTTCTCTCTTCTGACAGAATTATAATCGCTCGAACGGCGATGGAGAAGTTCCCTCTATACTTCTCTTCCGAACCTCACCAATCTCAAGCCCCCTAGCACCGCTCAACCTCTCTGTTTTGCACAGAGCATACTGGAAAACAGGTTGTCAAGCATTCTTGCGCAATCCCTGGGGTTGCGCATCGTCCAGTCCGGGCGGAGCGGATAAGAGTTCGGAGAAATGCGTACGCAGGACGCTGAATCATCTTCCTAAATGGCTGCAAATTGTGTTTCACTTTGCTGCTTTTTTTCCGTATATATTTGTGAAAACCGATGAAGCTTGAGGAAAAATATGAGAAACCAATTCTGTAGACTTGCCGGCTTAGTAATCATTATTTTCTTGGTTTGGGTAAATCCTGGGATTTCTATTGAAGCCGTAGAGGAGCCCTATATCCCGGACATAGAGACCTTCATGCAGATCGGCTATTGTGCCAGCCCGGCAATCTCCGAGGATGGGAGAGAGATCTTTTTCATCTCGAATATGTCCGGCGTCAGCCAACTCTACCGTTTGACTGAAGAGGGGTGGCCCTACCAGTTAACCCTCTTCCCGGATGGGATCGATTTCTACACCATCTCCTCCGGCGGAGAGTTCGTGATCGTGGGAGCTTCAACGGGTGGCAGCGAACAATCGCAACTTCACTGGGTGGATGGAAGCACCGGCCGAGTAAAAGTCCTCACGGAGAAGCCGGAGATCAGATACGGGACCGTAGTGATCAGCCCCGCTAAGACCCACATCTATTATCGCAGCAACGAAAGAAACATGAGAGACTTCGACATCTATGCCATGAATCTTGCCACCGGAGAGGAAATCAGGTTAGCAGAACTGGAAGGTGCCAACGGCGTCGAAGACATCACCGCTGACGGCAAAACCCTCCTGCTTTCACGCTGGACTTCGAGCTACAATTCGGATCTGTACCTCTTCGAGATCGATTCGAGACGGGCAGTACACCTCACTCCTCACAAAGGTGACGCCGTTTACGACTACCCGGAGTTCTCGCCGGACGGCCGCTTCATCTATCTCATCACAAACGAAAACAAGGCAGGCCTTCTGCGAGTCGCCAAGCTTGAGGTTCCCACCACAAGAATCGAATACTCTCAGGAGGAGACCGTCTGGGAGACAGAGGAGATGGCCACAAGCCCGGAGGGGAGATATATCGCCTGGGTCCTGAACGAAGACGGTTACGGCAATCTCTACATAAAAGACTTGCAGACCGGGGAGATGTTACCGACCCCACCTCTAAACGGGGTGGTCACGGAGCCTTATTTCGCCAGAGATGGAAAGCTGCTCTTCGTCTTCAACAGCCCCACCAAGACCGAGGACGTCTGGCTGTGGGACTTTCAGAACCTGGAGTTGAAGAGACTGACCAACTCCATCTACGCCGGGATTGACCCCTCCCTGTTCGTCGAGCCTCAATTGATTAGATACAAGACTTTCGACAAGAGGGAAATCCCGGGCTTACTCTTCTTGCCACCAGGTTACAGCGGCGAGTCGATCCCGTTTATCGTTCACGCCCACGGAGGTCCAGAGTCACAGTTCCGTCCCTATTTCTATCGCCACTTTCAATACCTCATCCTGAACGGTTACGGGATCTTCGCCCCCAACGTCAGAGGCAGCTCTGGATATGGAAAGGACTACGCTGCCCTGGACAACTACACGAAACGACTTGACTCCGTGAAGGATCTGAAGCACGGCGTGGAATGGCTGATCAAGAAGGGCTACACTAAAAAGGGAACGATCGGGATAAAGGGAGCCAGCTACGGTGGCTATATGGTTCTGGCGGGGATTACGGAATATCCAGAGCTCTTCTCGGCGGCAGTGGATGAAGTTGGAATCGCCAACTTCGTCACCTTCTTAGAGAACACCCGCGCCTATCGCCGGACCCTCCGGGAGGCGGAGTACGGACCCTTGACTGACCGTGGGTTCCTGAGAAAAATCTCCCCCATCCACAAAGTCGATAAGATCGAAACCCCCCTTCTGGTTGTTCACGGTGAAAACGACCCCAGGGTGCCGGTCGGCGAGGCCAGGCAGATAATAAAAGCTTTGTCAGACCGGGGAGTCGCCGTTGACAGCCTCATATTCCCCGACGAGGGACATGGCGTTTCCAAGAGGAAAAACAGTCTCGTGCTCTACCGTCGCATGGTCGATTTCTTGGACAAACACCTAAAATAGGAAACAGGGGACAGGAAACAGGAATTAGGATTTAGGAACTGGGGAGCAGACAGCGCCTAGTCGCCATTTACTATTCACCATTCACCATTTGCCACTCCGTGTTGCGTCAGGACCGAAGTCCGCCTGGGGCGGACGTGTCCTGACGCTATCACCAAACCCGAGAAACGAACATGATGCGATCAAATTCCGTCTTTATGAGACCCCCAGAGCCCTCAATCGCTCTCGAGCCTCTTCGGATACTAGTGAGTCCTCGTAGTCCTCCATTATCTGTTTGTAGACTCGACCAGCCTCGTCCTCCTCTCCCAGATCTTCTGATAGTATTTTGGCTTTCAGAAGCAGCGAGAAGGGGGCATAGAATCCATCGGGCGATTTCTCGATGATCTCGTCGAGCGATTCCAAAGCCTCCTTGGGTCTGTCCAATTGCCGGTTTGTCAAGGCGCGACGATATAAAAGCATATCCTTTAGGAAGGGATTCTGGGAATAGTCAAGCAATTCTATGTGAGCCAAAACCTGATCGAATTTCCTCTGTGCTTCTAAAAGAAAGAGGGTCGCCAGAGGGGTCATTTGACTTAAACTCGTATCTTGCAGTTCGGTGAGGAGGAACTGTCTCTCAAGACAGTCATTTATGAAAAAGCCCTTAGGGAAGTCTCTGATTAATCTTCCGTAAATCTTCTTCGCGTCCTTGTAGTTTCCGGAATTGAGTTGAAGATCACCACTGCGCAAGCGCGCCTCCTCCACCGCCGGCGATATTTCAGAATATGAAGCTACCTCCTCGTAGAGTCGGGAGGCTTCCTCCAGCTCGTTCATCATCAAGAGGCAATCGGCGCTGCGTAGTTTGGATTGCAGACGATAAGAGCCAACGGGATAACCTTCGGTGAGCTTCCGGAAATCTTGTAACGCCCCCCGAGGGTCCCTCAACTCATAAAGCTCAATCTCGCCGATGGAGAAAGTGGCCTCCGCCTTCAACTTCAGGTGAGCCTTGGTTTCCACCACCTGTCGATAAGTCTCTATAGCCTTCTGGCTTTGACCGAGACCCTGATAAGCCTTGGCCATGTTGATGAGAGCCCGGTATCTCGAAGGACCAGAGGGCGGTTTTTTGTCAAACAGATATCTGATCGCCTCCAGCGCTGTTTTGTGAGCCTTGTATTCCAGGCATTTGGAGGAGAAGTCGAGCAGCGGAGTGCTCTTGTTGTCGGAGAGCAACTCACAGATCTTGTAACTCTCCAGGGCCTGGTCAAACTCTCCGGCCCCCAGCAGAATCTCACCGTATAGGCGATACAAGCTCACATCCTTGGGACTCTGGCGGATGGCGCTTGAGATGGCAGATTTGATCTCCCCCTGGTCGGCGCCGGTCTGAATTATGGCCGATAACCTTTGGCTCACACTTCTCAGCTTTTGGGGGTTGCCCCGAAGGTAAAGCAGATACTCTTGGGAGGCCTCTTTCCACTCTCCCATGCTCTCATACATGCCTGCGATCTCGAAGGCGAAGGCGTAAGGCTTCTTGAGGTTTTTGCGGGCCAGACGATAAGTCTCTATCGCCTCTGAGAACTTCCTGTTTCGGGCGTACGTCTCAGCCACCAGCGAATAGGTATTGATCTCCCCGGGTTTGCTCCTTAAAGCCTCCTCCATAAGGGATCTCCCCTCCTTGGTGCGTTCCTGCTTGAAGTAGAGGTCAGCCAACTCCGAGAGAAGTTGCACGCTCCCTGGATTTCCCACAAGCTCTTCCTTGATGAAAGCTTCCAGTCTTTCATACTCCTTCAGATTCAGATAACCCTCCTTAAGCAGCTCTCTGGCGAATGAATCCTCTGGATTGGTCTCTAAGACTTTCTCCAGGATCTCCACCGCCTCCTCATACTTGCCCTGATCTATCAGTCTGCCGGCGTGATGCACCCTGGGGTTATCGGTGAAGTAAAGGCGGGAGGGGAAAAACAGCTCCTCTTGTTGTCCCAGCGCCTCTTGCACAAACAAGGAGCAAACAATTGCCAAGACAAAAGACAGAGCCAACCCCGCAGGCGCTCTTCGAGAGAGAATCCCCCTCCTGGCAGCTTTCTGAAAACTATTTGGAGAGTGAGTTGACATTCCCTTTTTCTTGAAGGATTACCTGTTCTCGTTAAGATTCTCCGAAAGCCTTTTGAAATAGGCCTTGACCAGCTCCTCGTATTGCAATGGGTAACTCTCTTTCAGCGCCTTCTTGATTTCCTCTTTCCTTTCATCCTTGGCCTCACCCAGGTCAGTCAATTCCGGAGGACTTCGTCTGAGCATATCCTCAGCGCTCTCAGCTCTTCTCTTCTGGGTGTAGTCCTGGCGGTGGAGCGACTTCTGGTAATCCAACAGACGCGTCAGAATTCTCTCCTGTCGCTCGACCACCTCTTGATTGAGTCTCCTTCTTTTCAGATCCTCAATGACCTTACTCATCTCCTCCTCGGTCCCCTCCAGACGCCCCAGAGTCTGACCCTCTCCCTGCATCTGTTCGAAGAGTTCCCTCAGAGACTCCCTTATGGCCTCCTGTTCGGCGGCCAGCCGTCCCAACATATCCTGGTGGCTCATAAAGAGGCGCTGTTGACTTCCCAGAGCCTGTGCGGTCTGTTGATTGAGGCTCTCCTGTCTCTGGCCCAAGCCCTGAAGCTGCTGGAGCATCGAGGAGGCACCGCTGGCGCTCCCGGAGCTCTTGATCTGGTCTAAGGCCCTGAGCAACATATCCACCGCCCGGTTCAAATTTGCCATCGCTCCTGTCTGGCTAATCTTGGCGTTGGGGTTTTTAGCATCCAACCTTTCTGTCGCCGTCTTCATCTCTCCGGCCGCAAGTGAGATGG
>LIZU01000051.1 GCA_001302725.1 candidate division Zixibacteria bacterium DG_27 | reverse complement strand
GTGGCAATTCTGGCTTTCGCTTTCCTGCGGACGATTCCAGGCTTTAGAGAGTGGATTGGAGGGATTTTCATATTAGGGGGGTGCATCATGATGATAATCCACCGCCCCCAGTGGGCCTCCCGGACGAGAATCCAGTAGCCCGAATCGTTCAGCAAAGGCGTGCCGGAGCCGTCATTAGAATGGGACATTACGTTCTGAATCTGATTGCCTGCGCTTCTACTTGCGTTTGCCGCGGATGATCCCTTTTTCGGTGATCACTGCACTCACAAGCGACGCCGGAGTAACATCGAAGGCGGGATTATAGACCTTGAGCCCCCTGATGTTGATCTTGCCTTTGCCGCTCTGCAGGACTTCGGACTCCTCCCTCTGCTCGATGACGATCTTGCTCCCGTTGGGAATGGACTTGTCAAAAGTAGAGCTGGGAGCCGCCACATAGAAGGGGGCTTTATGTTCCTTCGCCAGAACTGCCAGCGGATAAGTCCCGATTTTGTTGGCGAAATCGAGATTCTTGGCGATGCGGTCGGCTCCGACGATCACCAAGGCAATTTCTCCCGCAGCTAAGAGGCTTCCAGCCATATTATCGCAAATCAAGGTGGTATCGATCCCCTGTTTTCGGAGCTCCCAGGCGGTGAGCCTCGCCCCCTGAAGGACAGGTCTGGTCTCATCAGCAAAGACCTTTATTTTTTTGCCCTTTGAAACTGCAGTGTAAATAACTCCTAAGGCGGTGCCGATTCCGCCTGTGGCCAAAGCCCCGGCATTACAGTGAGTCAGGATGGTCGCCTTTTGAGGAACCAACTTGCTTCCATGTTCCCCGATGGCCTGACACATCTGTCGGTCCTCTTCGTGAATTTGTAAGGCCTCCTTCAACAGTAGCTTGAAAATCTCGGATGGGGTCTTATCAAGATTCCCTTCCATTAGTTTGTCCTGTCTGTTTAGCGCCCAGAAAAGATTCACCGCCGTAGGTCTGGTGGAGGCCAGAGTCTCAGAGGCTGTCTTCATCTTCTTAAAGAAGCTCTCTCTCTTGAGGTCACGGTATTCTCTGGCGGCAAGCGCCATCCCGTACCCCGCTGCCACCCCGATGGCGGGCGCTCCCCTCACCACTAAGTTCTTTATGGCGTATGCTACCTTCTTGTGGTCATCACAGTCGAGGTAAACGAACTGCTGTGGCAGTTTCCTCTGGTCGATGAGTCGCAACCTCCCTCTCGTCCATCTGAGGGTCTCGAATTTCAGGCGAACCACGCTACTCTCCAAAAAGCTGAACGATGATTTTTCTCTTACGGGGTCGATTATCGAAATCCAATAGAACCACCTGCTGCCAGGTGCCTAAAAGAAGCTTCCCTTTCTCGAAGGGAACCCACAGGTCGGGGCCCAGAAGGGCGGCCCGGAGATGGGCATATCCGTTGCCATCGTGCCAGGTCAGATCGTGATGATAGCTCTTGTCTGAAGGGAGAATCTTCTCAAAGAACTCCGGGAGGTCTTTGAGTAATCCCGGCTCGTATTCGATCGTCGTCACCGCGCCGGTCGAACCGGGAACGAAGACTAAAGCGGCTCCGCGGGAGAGCCCCTCCTTTTTCAATATGCGGTCTAAGTTTTCGGTGAGGTCGATGATGTGCCCGTACCCCTTGGTCTCGAGGCTGATGGAGCTTGTTTTCACGTTCATCGAAGCTCAACTTTCCGCCTCGAAAACCACCTTGCCGGCAACGACCGTATATTTGGCTTTCCCCTTTAGGCGACGACCGATGAAGGGACTGTTTCTGGATTTCGATTTGAATCTCTTGGGATCAACTACCCACCTTTTCTTGGGATCAATGATGGTCAAATCCGCAGGAGCGTTTACCTGCAGACGACCACCCTGAAGTTTCAGAATAGTCGCCGGATTCAGCGAGAGTTTTTTGAAGAATTCCATCCAGTCGATGATCCCCTTTTCAACCAGCTCCGTCACCACCAAGCCGACAGTGGTCTCCAGACCGATCATCCCACAGGGGGCGGCCTGGAATTCCACCTCCTTCTCCTCCTGAGAGTGGGGGGCGTGGTCGCTGGCAATGACGTCAACGATGCCATCCTTTAGCCCCTCCTTGACAGCTTCGACATCCCCTTTCGTGCGAATTGGAGGGTTAACCCGAAGGTTGGAATCGTAGCTCTCTAAAAGGTCATCGGTCAAAGTGAAATGGTGGGGAGTGACCTCACAGCTGACCGCTACCTTTCTACTCTTCGCCTCCTTGACGAGACTAATAGAGCCAGCGGTGGAGAGATGAGCCAGATGCAAAGCACATCTGGTGAATTCAGAAATCATAATGTCTCTGGCGACCATGACCTCCTCGGCAATGCCGGGAATTCCCGAAAGGCCAAATCTGGTGGAGTTGAAACCCTCATTAGCGACCCCACTCCCAACCAGGCCCAGATCTTCAGGGTGAGAGATGATCGGAATGTCGAACATGCGGGCATATTCCATGGCGTTGCGCATCACTCCGGAGTTCATCACCGGATAACCGTCGTCGCTGATGGCGACCGCCCCGGCCTCCACCAGATCTCCAATCTCGGTTATTATCTCTCCCTTCTGGCCTTGAGTGATGGCGCCGATGGGATAAACCCTCACCTTTGCGGATCTTGCTCGCTCGACAACGAAGTTGATGATTCCGTAATTGTCCAGAGGAGGCGTGGTGTTGGGCATACAACAGATGGAGGTGAAGCCTCCAGCGGCGGCGGCTTCGGCTCCAGTGAGGATGGTCTCCTCATCCTCCCGGCCCGGCTCCCGGAGGTGGACGTGCATATCGATCAGGCCGGGACCAACGATCAGGCCGGTGGCATCAATAAGCCGGGTGAGATTCGCGAGCTCCTTTAGCTGTTTCTCGGAGGGTCTTTCTCTTTCTACTTTGAAGAAGGAGTCATCTTTGATGTAGACTGTCCCTGGCCCCGAATAACCACTCTCGGGCTCGATGATTCTCTCGCCGGTTACGACCAGTTGATACTCATCCATCTCTATGAAGCTTTTGCTTTTCTTCTGGAGTTGGGAAGTCTCCCGCCGCTCAACAGATAGAGCACCGCCATACGTATGGCCACTCCGTTAGTCACCTGTGATAAGATCACGGAATAGGGACCGTCGGCAACCTCCGGAGAGATCTCCACCCCGCGGTTGATGGGTCCGGGGTGCATTATGGTGAAGTTCTCTTTTAACGCCGCCAGGTGTCGTGGGGTGAGACAGAATCTGTTGACGTACTCCCTGATGGTGGGCAGAAGCCCGGCCTGTTGACGCTCGGCCTGAATCCTCAAGACGATGACGATATCTCTCCCCTCCAGAGCCGTCTCCAGACGGGTGTAAACCTCCACCCCCATCCTCTCCACCTCGTAGGGCAAAAGGGTGGTCGGCCCACAGATAGCCACCTCCGCCCCCATGGTTTTGAATCCCCAGATGTCGGAGCGAGCCACCCGGCTGTATTTTATGTCTCCGACGATTACCACCCGAAGCCCGTCTATCTTCTTATACTTCTCCCAAACGGTGAAGAGGTCTAAAAGCGCCTGAGTGGGGTGTTCGTGGGCGCCGTCGCCGGCGTTTATGACCTTGGTGTTGCAACATCTAGCCAGGAAATGGGGAGCTCCGGCGGCCTGGTGGCGAATGACCACCATATCCACCTTCATCGCTTCTATGTTCTGGACGGTATCTTTCAGAGTTTCCCCCTTTTGAACTGAAGAGCTGTTAGTGGAAAAACTGACGGTGTCGGCCGAGAGCCTCTTCTCCGCCAGCTCGAAGGAAAAGCGAGTTCTGGTGGAGGGCTCGTAGAAAAGATTCGCTATGGTTAAGCCTCGTAGGGTGGGAACCTTGGGGATGTCACGGCTTAGGATCTCTTTGAAGGTGACGGCGGTGTTGAAGATTAACTCTATATCCTGACGGGACACTCCCTCAAGCCCTAAAAGATGTCGGCTTTTGAGCCTCATCTGCAGACTTTACCTCCCACCCAAAAGAACCCCATCGATTCCGTCCTCCTCCTTTATTTTGACCACCACCTTCTCCTCCAAAGTGGTGGAAAGGCTCTTGCCGATGTAGTCGGCCCTTATGGGAAGCTCCCGATGGCCCCGGTCTATTAGAACCGCAAACTGGATGGAACGAGGACGACCGAAATCGATGATCGCGTCAAGTGCAGCCCTGGCGGTGCGACCGGTGAATAAGACATCGTCGACCAGGATGACGATTTTATCCGCCACCTGGAAGAGGATTTCAGTCTTTTGAACCAGCGGCTGCTCTAACTTGTTCTGAACGTCATCACGATAGAGGGTGATGTCCATCACCCCAATCGGCAAGGCCACCCTCTCGATCCGTTCGATCTCGGAAGCGAGACGTTCGGCCAGAATCGCCCCTCGGGTCCTTACCCCGATTATGACCATATCCTCCACGCCGCCGTTGCGCTCAATTATCTGGTGGGCGATGCGGGTGATGGTCCTGGCGACGGCGACCTCATCCATTACTTGTATGAGTTTGTCAGATTCCATTACTCTCCAGGCAAAAAAAATTACCCCCTTCAAGAGCGGGAGCTTTCACAGGACTTCTTCTGACGAGCATCAGCAGCTATTTCGATTTCTGCCAAATTTAACTATCGGACGGGAGACTGTCAAGGGAAATCTTTTCCTGGTTAGTGGTGAATAGTCCACGCCAACCCCATTCGCCGTATCCTGTTCCCTGTCACCTGTTTGGTGTATTTCTCATCTCATTACCACCAATTTGGTGAAGGCAGAATAATGGTCGGTGATGATGTGTCCAAGATAGATCCCGGAAGCTACCTTGACTCGATTCTGATTGTCCCCCTCCCAGACTTGAAGGTTGTTCCCTATGACCGTGGAGAGGGGGTCGATATTGTGCTCCAGGATTATCTCTCCCATGAGGTCGAAGATCTGAATCGTAACCGGAGACCTCCTCTTGAGAAAGAAGTTAATGGTGGTAGCACCTTCAAAGGGATTGGGATAGTTGTAGAAGAAAGTAGTGAAGTCCTCTCCCTGGGGGAATGAGGGCAGACCGGAAGCCGCAAAGGCATTGATTATCCCCCAACCGTAAGAGTTGTCTGGAGTGTCGTGACGGTCTGCGGTCTCTCTCAAGTTTGCACGCAGTTCAATCGGGGTAAGAGTAGGGTCAACCTCGAGGAGTAAAGCGACCGCTCCCGCCGCCAGGGGGGTTGAAAGGGAGGTGCCGGAGGCGGTTCCGTATAGGTCGCCGGGTTGTGCGCAAACAGTAGCTACGCCCCGCGCCATCAGATCCGGCTTTGTGCGGCCATCATAGGTAGGGCCGATGGAGGAGAAGTTGGCGCGATTGCCGTTGGCGTCCACGGCTCCGACCGCGATGACCGAGTCTCCGTCTGCCGGAGCGATAATGTATCTCCAGGAGGTGAAACCCTCATTCCCGGCGGAATTGACAACCGCTATTCCCCGTGCAACAGCCAGGTCGGCGGCGACGGTGCTCAGGGCGGTGTTCCCATCCATATCGGAGTAATCATACCAGTCGTTGTAACCTAAGGAGCTGGAGACAACCTCAACCCCCAAGCTGTCAAACCACTCTAAGGCGGACACCCAATAGTCCTCCTCAGCTTGGATCTCCTCTGCGATTATCTCCGTCTTCGCCAGCGCAAATTCGGCTCCGTAAGCCGGACCGATTAGAAAGCCAGGACTATAACCCCCCAGGGCCGACCAGGTACAGGTGCCGTGATGTCTCTGGGAGGCGGATCCATCGGAGACATCGTCGTCCCCATCGATGTAGTCGTGAGTTGCCAAAAGTCGCCCTTCAGAGAGGATTCTGTCAAAGGTCTCATGCTCAGTGTCAAAACCTGAATCCATCATCCCCACCAAGACCCCGTCCCCGGAGACTTCATATTCATGAAGCCCAATCACATTTATCTGGCTCAACTGCTCGAAGGAGTTGCCATAGTTGAGCTGTTCGGCTTCCAAGACCTCTTCAATCTTCTTGACTCCAGGCAAAGTTACCACCTCTGGCAACGGCTTTCTGAAAACCCTCACCGGGCTGATGAAGGCGACAAAGGGCAGCTTGGAGATGGTATCAATCTGGTTCCTATTGGTTCTGAAGCTGCCAGAATTGAGATACTTAGAGACGGTCCGGAGTTGACCTCCAAGCTCTTGGATTGACTCCAGATATTCCCGGCAGACAGGCAAATCGTGGAAATCGAACTCCACCCCCCGCAGTTGTCGTCTTTCCAAGGCTCGCTTCGAGAAGAAATGGGGTAATTGGTCAAGAGCAACCTTATACGCCTCTTCGGAGAAGACACCTTTGTCGGTGAAGAAAACCCAGACGTTCAGATCTTCTTGTGGGGCAACGTCGTCCAGAAGCTGTGCCAGCCTGGAGTCGATTAGCAGACTTCGAACTGGAGTTTTGAAATGGTTTGAGTCCCCACCTTCGCCAACAGAGGCAAAACAGAGGACTAATCCCAAAAGGAGCAATAGGCTTTTGTAGATGTCCGTATGATTCCCTCTCACTTTGATTCCTGTTTATTTACTCTTTACTATTGACCATTCACCACTCACAACTCACTTGCGAAAACTCCTCCCGGTAGAGTCCGGGGTCTACCGATAGAGAAAAAACGCATGTAAATAGTAAGAGAGGCATCATCAAAAGAAGAATCCCCCGTTTCAATAACAGGGGATTGTCTTGACATCTCCATCCATTCTAAGGGAGGATCACAGAGTCTTCAAGTAGGCGTCGATCGCCCTGGCGGCAATTTTGCCGGCGCCGGCGGCCTGAATGACGGTGGCACCTCCGGTGACGATGTCCCCGCCGGCGTAAATGCCCTTTCGAGAGGTCTGCATGGTCTCCGGGGTGACGGTGATGTTTCCCCAACGGTTGGTGTCCAGCCCCGGGGTGGTCTGCTGCACTAATGGGTTGGAGCTGTTTCCGACGGCTATGATTACGGTGTCAACGTCCATAACGAAGTTGGAGCCTTCGATCGGGACCGGGCGCCGTCTCCCGGATTCGTCCGGCTCTCCCAACTCCATACGGAGACATTCCATCCCCTTGACCCAACCGCCCTCGTCTCCGATGAACCTCACCGGATTGGTCAGCATAATAAACTCTATCCCCTCCTCCTCGGCGTGGTGGATCTCGGCGGCCCTGGCGGGCATCTCCGCCTGACTGCGGCGATAGACAATAGAGGCGTGCTCTGCCCCCAATCGCAATCCGGTTCTGACCGAATCCATGGCGGTGTTGCCGCCTCCTAAGACCGCAACTCTCTTGCCGGCGAAAATCGGGGTGTCAGCTTCCGGGAAGGCGTAGGCTTTCATCAGATTGGAGCGGGTCAGAAACTCGTTCGCGGAGAGGATCCCGTTCAGATTCTCCCCGGGGATGTTTAAGAAGCTGGGTGCCCCGGCCCCGGTTCCGATGTAGACGGCGTGATAACCGTCCTCGAAGAGCTCATCTATGGT
>LIZU01000050.1 GCA_001302725.1 candidate division Zixibacteria bacterium DG_27 | reverse complement strand
CGGGGAGATTCATCCCTGCCTTTAGAGACAAAGCCTCCGAGGACAATGAAAGAAACGTCATAGTGATTGAGAATGCACACGGCAACATAATTCTCAAGCAGATTGCGGGCAGCCTGTCGCGCCGGATAGTCTGCAGATTGGCTCCCGGCGAACAGGTTAATAAGGGGGAGAGGTTTGGACTGATCTATTTCGGTTCTTTAATGGAGCTGGCTTTACCGGTGTCGGTGGAGTTGAAAGTGAGAGAGAGAGGGCGGGTGAGGGCTGGGGAAACCGTTTTAGGGGTATTCAAAAGTGAATAATTTTAAGGGCATGTTCCCGGGGATCTTCACCGTGGGGAATATGTTCTGCGGATTCTTCTCAATCATTACCAGCGTGAAGCGGAGCTCTCCCACGGAAGCGGCCTGGCTCATAATTCTGGCAGCGTTTTTGGATATGCTCGACGGACAGATGGCCAGGCTCTCTGGAGCTACCACCCGCTTCGGCCTGGAATTGGACAGCTTCGCCGATTTCGTCTCCTTTGCGGTCGCCCCGGCGGTGATGTTTTTCTCCTTCGGCTGGATCGGATCCGAGACCTGGGGATGGCTTTTGGGCTTTGTGTTCATTTTAGCCGGCTCTTTCCGCCTGGCACGCTTCAACCTCCAGGCGGATTTCGAACAGGAGACGAAGTACTTGGGATTGCCGATTCCGGTGGCAGCCATGTCTCTGGCTGGGTTTGTGATTTTTTCCCACCGTTTCTGGGGGGAGTTCCGTTTCGAGAAACTCTTAGTAGTGATGGTGGTGGCCTTCTCGGTTCTGATGGTCTCCAACGTAGAATACGAGCCGATGCCGAGACTATCCCTTCAGAGGCGCAAGGATCGCGTCAAGATGCTGCTTTTGGTTCTGACTGGAATCCTGGCGATTATCGATGCCGCTGCAGTGGTCTTTCCGATTGTAATGGCATACTTTCTGTATGGCGTGATAAGGGAAGTATATCTGCTCTTTTCTCCGGCAAGACGTGCATTATCCTCATTTCCACAGCACAACGGTTCCTCTGAAAAACCGAAGGAAGGTGACTCTTGAGTGAGCCATATCTCTTGCGCGAAATCGCGAAATGTATGACATTGCACAGAGGAGCTTGAGGTCTACGAGAGCAAATGGGAGGCTAATGCCTTCCCCTTACAATAGAAGGGTAACAGCATATGTCCACAAGCAGAAAGTCGAGAAAAGCTCACCTCTGGCGGGTTGATGTCTCCTTAAAGGAGGGAGTCTTAGACCCTCAGGGAACCACCATCAGACGTGCTTTAACCGACATGGGGTATGAGAATATCAAGAAGGTCAAAAGCGGCAAGTTTTTCGAGATCGAGTTAGACGGCGACCGGGCTCGTGAGGCTGCCAAGACTCTGGAGGAGGTTTGCAGGAAATTGCTTGCAAATCCGGTAATCGAGAGGTATGAGATAAAGAGGCTTAAATGAAATTCGGCGTCATCACCTTTCCCGGCTCCAACTGCGACTACGATGCTTATCGAGCCGTCAAGGAGGTCTTAGGGGAAGAGGTGGAATACCTCTGGCACCAGGACCGAGATTTGAGGGAGTTCGACGTTGTCATTCTCCCGGGAGGGTTTTCATACGGAGACTACCTCCGCACCGGAGCGATCGCCCGCTTTTCAGCGATTATGGGCGCAGTGAAGAGATTTGCCCGGTCCGGCGGTTTGGTTCTGGGGATCTGCAATGGATTCCAAATCCTGCTAGAGGCGGGGCTCCTCCCGGGGGCGATGCTTCGGAATCGGAGCCTGAGGTTTGTCTGCAAATATGTCTATCTGCGCGTGGAGAATAACTCCACTCCCTTCACAAACGCCTATAAGATTGGTGAGGTGGTCAAGATTCCGATAGCCCATTCGGACGGGAATTATTTCGCGGATCAAACCACCGTAGAGGAGTCAGAGAAGTCGAACCGAGTGGTCTTCAGATATTGCAGCCCTGGGGGGGAACTCGATGATCGTCACAACCCCAACGGCTCTCTGAACTTCATTGCCGGAATTATGAATTCCCGGGGTAACGTGATGGGGATGATGCCTCATCCGGAGAGGGCGACTTCCCAACTCCTGGGCAGTTCCGACGGCAGGTTAGTTTTCGAATCGATGTACAGTTATCTCTCCGCAAAAGGGCGAAGGGAAGTCTCATGAGAGGTAAAGATGTGACTTTTTTGACGGTCTCGTTGATTCTGGCCGTCGTCTTAGGTGGTTTTCTGGGGGAGTTGGTGGGTTCTTTTCTGCCTCAGGGCGCGGTCAGGACCCTCTTCGAGAGAAACGTTCAGTTCGGCTTCGAGCAGCTCACCGTCGACATATACGCCATTTGCTTCACCATCGGGCTTCTGCTCAAGATAAATTTCGTTTCCCTCTTGACGGTGATTTTCGTAATCGTTTATTTCCGCTACTGGTATTTCTGATTTTTTTATGGCATTTCGGAGTCCGATGCGTATCTTAACAGATGGAAACTGAATCGGGAGGAGAATAGATGCTTGGTGGAATCGGCTGGCAGGAGATAATACTGATCCTTCTTCTGGTGTTGCTCCTGTTCGGCGCAAAGAGAATTCCGGAGATTGCCTCTGGATTGGGCAAGGGGATAAAGGTCTTCAAGAAGGAGATGCGGGAGGTTCAAAAGGAGATCGAGTCCGATGTAAAGGAGGAATCTCCCAAGATCGAGAAGCCGGAGAAACCCCCGGAGGGTCCGACTCAGGGTTAACACTGTGTCGTCCCTTTCCGCAAGGGATTGACTTCAATTCAGCCACAATGCCGGTTTTTACCAAAGACGATATTGACAAAATCGGCTCCTGTTTGAAGGCGGTGTCGGTCACCGACATGAAGGACCACCACCGCCTGAAGATCTTCAACCCTCAGGAGAAACGGGGGCTTAGCCTCGAGATATACCCGGAGACCAGCTTAGGAAGGAAGAAAAAGGGGGCCATGGTGGTGGTTTACACCACCAGCAGTCATCTGCAGCTCCACAATCTCTCCGGATTCGTGGTCAGCGAGGAGCTGGGGGAGGTCACCTTCGTTGGAGAATCCGGCGGACGCATTGCCGGTTTGGTGGTGGAGCGAGAAGCGGGCTGCTCCCTATATGCCAACGTCAACCGGGAGCTTATCTCCAGTGACTTCTCCAAATTCGGGGTGGAGGTGATGCTCTCCGGAGTGGCGTTATCCTTGGCGGAAGATCTCCTGGAGGAAAAGTAGCCAGTAATCAGTGGCCAACAAATGCATCTCGTGCAGCACCAATCAACCGCCGCTGTCCACTATCACTAACCGCTAACCAATCATTACTCACCGCAGATGTGGTGTCGAATGCCTGCATTCGACACCTCCTGACTGCATCTACCACTTTTCGCACTGCCTACGACCGTTACTGACAGCCATCCCCATCTGGAAGGCCTCGACTGCCATGCTTGTGACGCTGGGTCTGGAAATTCCTTGACAAAATCGGGGTCTGACTTAACTTGAAAGGAGAGACTGAGAATGATCCGACACTTTTCACGGGAGGTTCAGATGTCTAAAAAGCTGATAGTTCTTGCGACGGCTGTTTTTCTTCTCTCTCCTTCGTATGCTTTTTTGTCCGAAACACCGAAATACCATCCGGTGGAGCAACCGATGGTGGGGGATTTTGAGGTCGACCGGGCAGTCTACTCTGTTCCTTTGAGCAAGGCCGGCTCCCAGGCCGAGGTTCTCTCTCCCGGTTTCCAGGTGGGGACCACTCACTACGATTATCAAACCAATGGTTCCACTGGCAATCGAGTGGTGAAGGATGACCAGGGTGGTTATCACTTCTCGTGGATGAACGGAATCGGTTACTGGGAGGGGAACCGCCACGTCTATTACAACTTCGTGGATGAAAACGGCTTGTGGCTGCAGGATGGTGGCCTGCAGGTCAACACTGAGGAGCGAGCCGGTTATACGACCATTGACGTTTTGGCTGATGGTCGGGCGACAGTCGTTTACCACAGCGACCAGGGTGCCTCGCCTCTGTGGTTGACGGTGGCAATTGACTTCTTCAGAGGCTTCGGGGACTTCATCGAGTATGATCCTCCGGATTTGCTGCCCAGCGAGGTGCGTGCCTACTGGCCTTATATCAGCGTCGATCGAAACTACAACATTCATGTGGTCGGACGTGCCAACGGTGATCCTCCGGAGTTGGTCTATACCCGCTCCGGCGACGAGGGCAGCAACTGGACGGGACTGGCGGTGATTGACACCATAAACCAGATTACGGGTCAGCCTATCTCCTCTCGAGTCTCCGATAAGGTCGCAGTGATCTACTCACACTATCTAGAGGGTGATGTGAACCAGTCTTTTGGAGACGTATTGTACGTTGAGTCTGAAAACGGAATCGATTGGGATTGGACTGAGAGGGTAAACATAACAAACTACACGCAGCAGGATACCTTTAGGGCATGGTTGGACCTAGATGCAATTTACGATTATAATGACCAGTTGCATATCATCTGGAACACGCCGCTATACGACCCAGTAACCGGTGAGGCCTGGGTACCTTCGATCATCTGGCACTGGTCGGAGGCCACTGGTATCAACATGGTCGCCGACGGCATGTGGGATTCCAATCCCGGCAGTGCCAATCTGACGGTGAGCAAGCCTTCGATCGGGGTAGACGAAGACAACAATCTGTTCGTGATCTGGACCCAGTTCACTCTGGACGACGTCTCTGTCGGAAGTTATTCCAACGGGGAGTTATACGCCTGTGCCTCGATCAACGGGGGCCTCACCTGGGGGAGAAGAGTGAACATGACCAACTCCCCAACGCCGGACTGCTGGCCGGGTGAGTGTGACAGTGACCATTGGTCGAGCATGGCTGAGATCGTGGATACCACCTTGCACATTCTGTACATAAACGATAAGGACGCCGGGGCGGTGGTTCGGGATCCTCCGGAAGGAGTTGACACTGAAAACTCTGTTCTCTATCTGGCGTTTCCGGCTGATAGGCTATTGCAAATGGCAAGCGGGGAGGATCATCAACCCTCTATTCCCGATAACTTTGTGTTGAGGCAGAACTGCCCCAATCCCTTCAACAGCAGCACCGCTATAGAATTTGAGACCAGAGTCTCGGGCAAGGTGGAGTTGTCGATATACAATCTCCGGGGCGATAGAGTCGGAACTCTGGTGAACGACATCTTGCCGGCGGGGAGACATTCAGTCAACTGGGAGGCTGAAGAAGTGGCCTCCGGGGTCTATTTCTACAAACTGTCGAGTAGTGGTGAGACCCAATCGAAGAGGATGCTACTGTTGAAATAGTCCCGAACGCACGGTTAACAGCACTATTCATCATATCCCTTCCAGCCGTAGGAGATATACTGGAAGCCCTCTTTCTGGTTTCGTGCTTGACCAGTGGGAAATTGATCACATCTCCGCTATTGTGTCTCGTCAACCTGCAGTAAAAATCGCCGTTGGCGAACTGATCTCGGGGCAGAGATACAAACAGAAGCCCTGAGCTCTCGGTAGCGACAGACTAACGGCCCTCCCGGTTGGTGGTGACGGCCTCCACCCCCTCAGAGACGATCAGGCCCGGTATCTCCTTTTCTCCTTTGTCCATCTCCCGGTTGCGATTGTGATCTTGGTGAACCGCTCCGGCGGAGTAGACAGCAGACAGTAGACAGGGAAGAGGAAAGAGAAAACAGGCACAGCACTTCAAGGTGGACGGGACTTTGACTTCTCAGATGTCCTGGTTTCGGGAGGCCCATTTTTCCTTGACAATTACCGGTTCCAGGGTATCTTCGAAGTGAGAAAATGGTTTTCGAGATGGTTTGAAATCGACATATTGCTGAACGAGGACAGAAAAATGCAGAGAATAGAAATTGGCTTAGTCTCATTTCTGATGTTGATTCTAATGCCGAGTATGGCTTTCGCGGAGTCACCCGGCGACACCCTGGGAACTACCTGGGACGAATGGCAATCGCCGGCGTGCGCGGTCGGGATGGCGGCTCTGGACGAGCTGGGCGGTGTCCATTTCGCCTGGACGAACCGGGTGGGCGGGCCCAGCGGAGAGCGGCACATATATTACAATTTCATCAACGAACAGGGCTTTATGCTGCAGCCCGGAGGCATCCAGGCAAACACGAATGCGGAATCCAAATACAGCTGTCTGGATCTCAATCTGGACGACGCCGCGGTAATTTCCTATTACAACTCCAGCACTGGAGAGAACTGTCTGTTGGCAGTTGATGCCTTGCGAGGTTTCGGCTCCTTCACGGAATATGATCCTCCAAATCAGCTTTTCGGGGACGATTCCTACTTCTGGCCCCGCATAACTGTTGACCAACAAGGTTACTTCCACCTATGCGCGATTCAGCACGCTATGACGGGAGAGCAGACTATCGTGCTTTACACCCGCTCGGAGGATGGCGGCAGCAGCTGGACGACACCTGTCGCTATGGATACCACCTACCTCACTCAGAGCTTCACTTTAGCCTCCTCTCGCGGTGATAGCAAAGTGGCCATCGCCTTTATCCGTCCCCGCGATCTTTACAATCCTTTTGTGTACGACGTTATCTACGTCGAATCAGAGGATGGCACCGACTGGGATTTTGAGAATGGGGATGTGAACGTGACCAACTACCAACCGAGCGACTCCCTGTATCCCGGAATTGATCTGGATGCGGTGTATGACAACCAAGGCAATCTCCACCTGATCTGGAATGCGGTCCGGGAACTTGCCGGTGGCGGGTTGGCCACTCACATATATCATTGGTCGGAAAGCGGTGGGACAAATATAGTGACCTCGGAGTCGGAGTGGGTCGACCCCGGAGCCAGTGACCTGCCACTCGCCAAGATGAGCCTTGGCGTGGACTCCGATGACAATCTCTTCGCGGTCTGGACCAGGTTTTCTCCCGATGATTGTGCCGCCGTAAACGGGCTCCCCAACGGTGAGCTCTTCTTCTCCTACTCCACCGACGGTGGTTCGATGTGGTATGAACCCCGGAACATAACCAACTCTCCCACACCGGACTGTTTTCAGGGCGAATGCGACAGCGACCACTGGGCTTCGATCGCCGAGCGGGTGGACGATTTTGCTCACATCGTTTACATAAATGATAAATACGCTGGAGCGACGGCGCCGGGCCAGCCCGAGGACAAAACCGAAAACCCGGTTCTCTATTTGAAGGTTCCAAATCCTGCCCGCACTTCGGTCGAAGAGGCTCAAGACGGTCTGGAGCCTCAGTATTTCCGTCTCGCTCAGAACTATCCTAATCCCTTCAATCTTGAGACGACAATCGAAGTCAGACTTGGCAACCTGAACTTCGAGCAGACTCCCACTTTGAGGATTTTCAACCTGCAGGGACAGGGCGTCAGGGCCTTCGTTCTCGAGAACGACAGGACTGTCCAGGAGATTATCTGGGATGGTCGTGATGATTCGGGGAAGGTGGTCTCCAGCGGGATCTACTTCTACCAGCTGAGGTGTGGCGACTTCTCCGAAACCAGGACAAT
>LIZU01000049.1 GCA_001302725.1 candidate division Zixibacteria bacterium DG_27 | reverse complement strand
GGTCTGTTGATTGAGGCTCTCCTGTCTCTGACCCAGGCCCTGAAGCTGCTGGAGCATCTCGGAGGCGCCGCTGGCGCTCCCGGAACTCTTGATTTGGTCTAAGGCTCTGAGCAACATATCCGCCGCCCGGTTCAAATTTGCCATCGCTCCTATCTGGCTGACCCTGGCGTTGGGGTTGCGAGCGTCTAACGCTTTTGTCGCCGCCTCCATCTCTCCGGCCGCAAGTGAGATGGTCTTTGAGACCTCAAACGGTATGAACAGGCTCATCTCGGAGACCTCTCGGACATCCTTCAGAACCTTGTGAGTGCCGGACTCTAGGTTCTTCTGCTCCCGCGCAAAGGGCCTCAGTTCCGGGTCGCGATATTTCCTCTCCTTAACCTCATCGTGGAGCTCCTCCTGCCTCCCGGAAAGGTAGAGCAGGTCAAAAGTCGCTTTCTTGATCGCCCTCATTATCTCCGCCGAAAGACAGGAGCTCATGCATTGCTGCATACTTTGAAAACCGGCGAGCAGAGATGAGAAGCTTTCCGACAATTTGCCGCCACACTGCCCCGCCTTCTGCATCTGCCCACCTTGAAGGCTCTGTTGCATCTCGGAGATATTCTCGGGGATCTCGCCGGAGTCCAACTTCCGCTGCATCTGGTCCAAATTCTCCTGGGGAACCAGTCCGCTCTGCTGGCAACTGCTCTGGAAGGAGGAGAACTGCTTCTGCAGGGTTTGAAAATCATCTCCCTGTTGGCCCTCTCTGCGAGCCAACTGTTCTTGCTCTTCCGGCGTTGCCGCGGACTCTAGGCCCTGATTGATATCGTTCTGCTCATTGAGCAATTTCTCCGCTAGTTGTGTCAGGGCATCCAGTTTTTGCTCCACCTGCAGCTGCTTTAAGAGGGCCAGAGCCCTCTCCAAGTTCTGAAGCAGCTCCTCCTGGTTCATTTGGAACTTCTCCAGAGCACTTCGGAGGTCTGCGGGTCTCATGCGCTCTAAAGCTTCCTGGAGACGCCTCAAGGCCTCCTTCAACTCCGGGGTGGCGATCTCTTCTAAGAGTTGTCTCACCTCCATCATCTTGGAGAGCATCTCCAGGGTGTTCAACTGGTTCTCCTCTGCCTTTCTGATGCTCTCTTCCATCTGGTCAGCAACCTCCGCTAAGCGCTGGGAGAGCTCCGCCTGTTTCTGGACTGCTGACTGCAGCTCCTTTTTCTCCTGCCAGTCTTCAGGCAGACTGCGGCGCAGCTCTCTCGAAAACTCCCGCAGTTTTTCCTGCAACTGTCTCTCCTGCCTCAAAACCTCTTCTAAGTCTAATACCTCCCCCTCTCGCCTGATATCGAGGTCGCTCAGAATCTCATCCAGGGAGGGAAGGCGGGCGGTGAAGCTCTGGCTCCGCCCCGCTTTTGGACCGGAGATTAGATCGTTGTCGTGGACTTTCAGATAATAGGTGACGACATCGCCCGGAATCATCCCCAGGCTGGCAAGGTCCCAGTTGTAATCCGATAGAAGGTGAGTGCTTCCCTTCTCCTCCACCGGAATGTCCAGACTCCACTCCGGAGACCTCCCCCCTTCGCTCTCCAGGAAGTAATGAAGCTGCAGACTAAAGAAACCGTAATCGTCATAAGCCTCGAGGCTCAAAGGCAGAAGTCTGGTCTCGTTCAGATCGACGTTGGCGCCGGGAGAGGTAATCTCCACCGTGGGATAAGCATCCTGAAGCGGGGTGATTCTGTAAGCGATCGGCTCCGGATTGACGTTCCCCGACCCGTCCGCCAGCTCTATGTGATATGAGTCTTCTCTGCTCACCTTGATGTCAGCTGCCGCCCGTTGCCCCTTGAGGTCCATCTGGTGAGCTCCGCCCTTCTCGAAAATCAATTTGGCATCTTCGAGCTTCTTGTTGGAGGAGGCCTGGATGGTGACTATCGTCCCCACCAGGGCAACGATACTGCCATCGTTCTCGTCGACCACAGTAGTGGGGATTCCGGAGTAGCGGGGATAACGGAAGGTCAGCTTCAGTCCGGTAATCCGCGGTGGGTCCAGAACGTTTACGGTGTAAGCAGGAGATTCCTCCCCCTCAGCTTCCAGTCGATAGCTGAAGCTGCGGCGAACCTCTTTGAATTCGTACGAGAAGTCGTAGTCTGAAGAGTCGCCGAGATCCTGCACTTCCGGCTTCATCGTTTCTCGGAAGACTGTCTCGGAACCCTCGTTCTGCCAGCGAATCTCAACCTCCTCAGGTTTTTTGCCGATGGTTTTGGCAGTTATCAGGACAGGCCCGTATTTGAGGACCTCGACATCGCCAGGAGACACCTCGAAGATGAAGTCGGGGGAGCGCTCAATCTCCGTCAGGGGATGGGAAAAAAGATAGAGAGAATCTTTAAACCCCGCCGGGAAAAGAAGTATCAGGAGAGCCCAGAAACCCAACAGTCCTAGCGAAACTCTTCCCCACCTGAAAAGGGGACGCTTGTCAACTGCCAGCTTGTGGTCGACTCCTCCGACAAGATTCCCAGCCCTTTTGATTATCGCTCGTATCAGGTCGGTGGAGTAGTTCTCGGGATTTTCGGTCAAGCGGGATTCTAACTCCACGGAGCCAATCAAATGGTCCTCAAGCTCCGGGAAGGCCTCTTCAAGTCTTAAGGCCAACTGCTCCCGGCTCTCGCGCCTGAAAAGCGGTTTTGCAAGGTGATAAGACAGGGCTGTGACCACCACCAGGCAACAGAGCCCCAGATAGATCAGTCGAGCTGTTGACGAAAGGTAAAAGAGGCTTCCCGAGGTCAATCCTACGATCAGGCAAATGAGAAGCAGAGAGAGCAGAATCAGAGACCCATAGCTCAATTCCAGCCAGAGACGGTATCTCCCGAATTCAGCTAAGAAGCTGTTCAGAGGTTGGGGTAAATTATCTTTCTTGCCTTTCAATTTCAGCGAATTTCCAAGAGACGACTCTGTCGTCCTAATTCAGTAACGACCATATGATGATGTTTGTGCCCATCTTCAAGGCCGCCTCCCTCTTTTCGGGAGGATCGTTATAGACCTGAGGGTCCTCCCAACCGTCCCCGATGTCGGACTCATAAACGAAAAAGACTATCAGTCTTTCCTCGTGGAAGATCCCAAATGCCTGTGGGGGCTTGCCATCATGCTTGTGGATTTTGGGCAAGCCATTGGAGAATTTCCAATAGCAATTGTAAATCCCGTGAGTGAATGGAAGTTCCACCAAGTCCTTGTCAGGAAAGACTCTTTTCATCTCCCTCTTGAAGTCATTGATCAGGCCATAAGAATCGTTGGCAAAAAGAAATCCCCCGGAGGTGAGATGAATTCGCAATCTCGCCACCTCCTCCTCAGTGAATCGCATATATCCGTGTCCGGTCAAAAAGAGGAAAGGATAGGAGAAGAAATCCTTGTCAGTCGGAGAGACGGTAACGATCTTCTCATTGACTTTGACGTTAGTGTTCTCCTTCAGGAACGTCAACATATTCGGCACCGCCGAGTATCCCCAGTACCAGTTGCCGCCGCCGCCATATTTGAGCCGCGCCATGGTGAAACCGCCATCCCCCCCTTGAACGAAACTTGCCCTGCAGATGCCTATGAGGAAAACAACAAGAAATACCGGCTTACTTTTCATTGCAGAGGAGCTTCCCCGGTTCCCGATGTCAGCACACCCCGAAGACTTATACGCCCCCCAACTCGCGAAGTTTACCAGCCGGAGGCAGACCGACTACCAGCGGCAAGGACGAAAACCAAAAAGCCTTCTTACGAAGGCCGCAGCTACTCATCGACCCAATATCAAGAGTGCCAACGTATTACCGCATTCTCTTGATGTTTTCCTTTATCCTTGACGGCATCTCCAACTCCATCCCTCCCGAATGATGAAAAGCAATCTATCTGGAGAAAAAAGAGCCCAATAGCTGCAAAACAGAGCTAGGTTGGTCAGTTACTTATACCTTCTCGGGGAACGCTTTTCCCATTCCACAATTACTGGGCTGGCGACGAAAACCGAAGAGTAGGTGCCTACAAGTATCCCCAGAATCAAAGCAAAAGCAAAATCGTGAAGAACCTCTCCCCCGAGGATTAAGAGGACCACGAGCACCCCGAGGGTGCTCAGACTGGTGACTAACGTTCGCGAAAGGACGTCATTTATGCTGGTGTTAATGGTGGAGGCGAAATCGCCCCTTTTCCTGAACAGTTTCAAATTCTCCCGGATGCGGTCGTAGACCACCACGGTGTCGGTGAGCGAATATCCCGCCAGAGTCAGCAGAGCAGAGATCACCAGTAGCGATATCTCTTTGTTCAGGATGAGAAATATGCCCAGGACCGTCAACACATCGTGAAAGGTCGCCACCGTGGCCGCGACACCGAAACGAAACTCAAAACGTATCCAGATGTAGATCAATATTCCCACCAGCGACAACAGGATCGCCCATCGTGCCTGCTTCTGAAGCGTCTCTCCAACGGCTGGCCCGATATCCTCAATGGAGTCGAGCTTGAACTTGTTACCTGGGAAACCCTGCCTCACCGCCGCCAGCAACTTGTCGCCCAGGAGTTCACCCTCGGTGGCCTGACTCTTAGTTCGAATCAAGAACGAATTAGGAGGGATATCGGCACCCTTCAGCTCAATTATGTGAGCATCGGCGAAGCCGCCGGAGCTGATCTGTCCTCTCAAGTCGGCGACCGAGACCGGGTTCTCGAAAGATCCCCTTATCATCGCCCCGCCGGCGAAATCGATCCCCAGGTTCCCTTTGCCAAACAGAAGGAGAACCAAGGCGGTAAGCCCGAGCAAGACCAGGATCCCAGAGAAGACAAAGGCGGCGTGTCTTTTCCCGATGAAATCGATGTTGGTTTTCCCAATTATTCGAAGCATTCCCACTCCTCTTCAGGCGGCTCCTCTTCTATATGCTCAAGGTCTTATACCCTTTTCGGATGTCGAAAATGGTTTTGGTGATCACGTAAGCGGTGAAAAGGCTGATGACAATCCCCAAAGACAACGAAACCGCGAACCCCTTTATCGGTCCGGTTCCAAAGATGAACAGGAAAAGCGCGGTAATCATAATGGTCACGTGAGAGTCAACGATGGTCAAAAGGGCGCGCTTGTAACCGGCCTCGATGGAGGCCCGGACGGTCTTGCCGGTACGCAACTCCTCCCGAATCCTCTCGAAGATGAGAACGTTGGCATCCACCGACATCCCCATGATCAGGACTATCCCTGCGATACCCGGCATAGTCAGGGTGGCACCAAGCCCCGCCATGGAGGCCAAAAGGAAAAGGAGATTGAAGAACAGGGCCAGATCAGCCACCAGACCGGACAGGCGATAGTAGATGAACATAAAAAGCAGAACCAGACAGGTGCCAACTAACACCGAGACCTGTCCTTTGTTTATGGAGTCCCTCCCCAGGGTGGCGCCGACGATGCTGTTCTGAATCACCTTCACCGGGGCGGGCAGAGCCCCGGCCCGCAACACCACCGCCAGATCCTTGGCATCGTCGAAGGTAGCACTACCACCCATTGTGATCTGCCCCCGGTCCCGGATCTTCGACTGAATAGTGGGGGCGGATTCAACGCGGTTGTCCAGCACAATGGCCAGAGGTTTTTTGATGTTGGCACCGGTGAGGGCGGCAAAGATCCTGCCTCCCTCCTTTGTGAGGGTGAAGTTGACCACCGGCTTCTGCCACTGGTCGAATCCCGGGCGAGCGTCGGTGAGGTATTTGCCGGAAAGCTCCGTTCGTTTCCTGATGTGATATAGGTCTCTGAACTTGCGGTTGGCAATCTCGTAAGTACGGGTGGAGAAAGTGAACTCCGTCCCCGGTGGGACTATCTCCTTGACCTCCGGTAGAGAAAGATATTTGCTTATCAGAGGCACATCCTCAACGAGCACCGCATAAGAGGCCTGTCTCGGCTCCAAAAGCATAGTGAAAAGTCGAGAGGCTTCTTCCTCGTCCAAGGGGAGACCTAAAGTGTCCTCCTCGGCGAAAAGCTTTGCCGCCGGAATCAGAGTGTCGGAGGGCACAACTTCCGCCTCAACGGTTGGCTTCAAGCCTCTTCCCTTCTCAACTTGAGTCAAAACAGAGTCTATCGCCAGGACGGTCTTGTGAGTTGCTTCCGGCTCCGGCAGGAGACGAAATTCCAACAGCGCCGTCGAACCGATGAGGTCTCTGGCCCGTTCCGGGTCTTCCAGGCCGGGAAGCTCGACCACGATGCGATCTTCCCCCTGCTTCTGGATTAACGGTTCAGAGACTCCCCACTGGTCGATGCGGTTGCGGATTATCTCCAAAGCCCGCTCTGGAGCATCCCGCGCCTCGTCCGAGGTGAGGTTGGATCTGTCCACTTCCAGGACGATATGCATCCCCCCCTGCAAGTCCAGACCCAGTTTCAGTGCTCGCTTCTCCAGGGGGATATAGCTGCTGGGGTCGTCGATCTGGAGAGCCTGCCGTTCCTCTATCCGCATACTGTAAAACTTAAAGGTGGGATAAAGGATATAAAGAGATATCAAGCAGAGTGAGAGTATTAGGATTATGCGCCAGGCATCGGACTTTCTCATCTATTCCTTGCTCCTGTGAACAAAAGAACTATTCCACCCACAACCTATCAGTACAAATCTGACTCAAGACAGTATCGAAACCAATCAATCAGATTTAACGATTTGCAAATATATGCAAATGACGTCCAATGTCAACAATAAAAAGAGGCGTGCACTGCCTCCGCTGCCTGGATCGTTTGGCCAGATTTCTGATGCTGATTTACAAACGGCCTCGTGCGATGGCTGGCTGTAATGCTCGAGCTTTCCGGTCAAGCGTCGAGACGCCCATCGCCATTCACCATTGACCGTGAACCATTTGCCAATGGCGACCGGCCATTGACAACTTTGTGCTTGATTTCCTGAGAGAAAATCATCAAGTTTGCTAACTTCTGTTGACCCGGAAGAAAACGGACAGAGTTGTGAAAAGCGTCGGTAGAGACCTGACTGTTGGAAGTATCCCCACGCACATCCTCGCTTTGGCGTGGCCGGCGATAACCTCCCTCTTTTCGGTGACGGCCTTGAACATCACCGATGCCTTCTGGGTGGGGAAACTGGGAGCCGCGGCCCTCGCCGCCGTAATCACCTCCGGATACGTCTACTGGATAATCAGGTGTCTGGGTGCGGTGGTTGCCGATGGGGCCTTGGCAGTGGTCTCCAGATACATCGGTGCTGGCGAGAACGAGAAGGCCTCCTCCGTTTCAGTCCAGGCTACAGTCTTCTCTCTGTCAGCCTCGATAGTGATTGCGCTCTTCGGTCTCTACCTCTCTCCCAAGATCTTCCAACTTTTGGGGACTGAGATCGAGGTGAGCAGGCTGGGAACGACCTATCTGCGGATCATCTTCCTGGCGACGCCTTTCATCTTCTTCTGGGAAGTGCTGTTCGCAATCTTCAAGGCCTCTGGTGACACCAAGACGCCGATGCTGGTGACTTTGATTGCGGTCGGTGGCAACATCCTCCTTGACCCTTTCTTGATTTTCGGGATCGGACC
>LIZU01000048.1 GCA_001302725.1 candidate division Zixibacteria bacterium DG_27 | reverse complement strand
CATGTTGCCCTTCTCCCTTTTGATAGCCTATATAAAGCAGAACGAGGGCGAGTACGCCCATGATAATGGTCGGTATCAACATTTCAGATTTCCTCTTCTTGGGTCGCGTAGGTTCTGGCACAATTGAAAGCTTCAGTCGACCTCATGCTCGTCTGCAGCGGAATTCTTCTTGGTTCTGCAGTATTCGTTGAAGAGCGAGGCAAAGACGCCGAATGACTCAACAGCCACACTGAAAGCTCGCTGTGCGTCGTCCCTAGAAATTGCCCAGGGGTTCCCGTGAATAAACACGTTCCTTCGCTCATTGACACGTTCGTAGTCTGTGAGAAACGATTCCCACTTTGCAAGCCCCTTTACTGCCTGTTTTATGTCCTTTCCGAGAATCTCCTTGCACAGGGCATTCTTGGCACGGACGCCCTCACATACTCGTACACATTTTTTGGCTAGCGCATAACCCACGCCTTTGGAAACAAGAACGTTCACGAGAAAGTAATCAGCAAGAACCTCAGTCAGCGTCATAGTCAGAATCACTGCGACTTTGTGCTCGTGCATTACAACGCTGGGTTTCATCAGGACCCAGAATACATCCTGGAAGCGTTGGGAGGGCACATTCAAGTAATCCCCCACCAATTTCACTAGCTTGTCGTTAGCCTCAGCCTCTGCCAAAGACATGTTATGAAGTTGCTCCAGTAGCTCTTTGACACTCTCTGTCTCCAGCGGCGTGCCGCACAGACTCTTCAGTTCCTTTGTAGCTTTCTCTATATCCGCGTCAACACTTGACTCAGCTCTCTTCATCATGGTCTGAACCATCTCCGCTATCACGGGTGCCTCAGTGCATGGCCAAGTCTCCCTTGTCTCTCCAGTAGTACGGCAGTATGGACACGGATAGTCCCGTCTAGCCATCTCTAGGTCTTTCGAGACAGAGCCGCAAGTAGGGCACCTCACCTGTGATAGTGTCGCCCCCAGCATGGCATTGTCTAGATAGTAGGTCTTAAGCCAGGACCAGTCCTTCATAAGTCCCTGCGGTAGCGAATGCGTCTCCTGTTGTTGTGTCTTAGGTCGTGCAAAATGGCCTTCATGACAGCTTTACCACCTCTCCCTTAATCTGCTCACCATCGAGATGCAAAAGCCCGTATGATTTCCCTCCGAAAAGATTTCCGGAGAGGCTGCCGGGATTGAACAGCAAAGTCGAGCCGTGCATCTTGCTGTAAGGGGAGTGAGAATGCCCGAAGATGATGACCTCCGGTCTTTCCTCCTCTTCGGAAAACTCGTTCCTAACTCGCTTTGTCAAACCCCAGGGAGAACCATATCCGTGAAAAAGGCCGATTTTGCGCCCCTTTAGCTCAATGATTCTTTTGGTTGGTAAAACCTTTCTCAGCTCGTAATCGTCCATATTCCCGGAGACGGCGTAAACCTGCGCAAAGGATTCCAATCTCCGCAATGAGTCCAAGGTGACATGGTCTCCCGCATGAAGGACAACGTCTTGGTCGGAAAGTAGTCTCAGGAAAGCTTCCGGGTAATCACGAGCTCTGACCGGGAGGTGAGTATCAGAAATGACGAAGATCGTTCCCGATACGGATCCTTCGGACATTATCTCTTTTTCTTCTTATGGCGATCTTTTCTGAGCCGCTTCTTCCTCTTGTGCGTTTTAATCTTGTGCCTTTTTCTTTTCTTCCCGCTGGGCATACCCCACCGCTCACTGATTGGACTTCATCACTGCATTCTTGAACTCATTAGAGGGCTTAAAGACCGGCACCTTTCTGCTGGGAACCGGAACCTCCTCTCCGGTGCGAGGATTGCGGGCTTTGCGCGCCTTTCTCTCCTTGATCTTGAAGGCTCCAAATCCCCGGATTTCGATGTTGTTCCCGTTCTCCATAGCACTCTTGATGGAGTCCAAGAAAGTGTCCACCGTGACGGCGACGTCGTTTTTGGTCAGACCGGTTTTCTCGGCAACTTTCTCGACCAGTTCCGCTTTGGTCATTTTAACCTCCTTAGGACGTTAACAGAAAAACCTCTTGTTTTCATTCATATGAATTCAACGGCAACTGCAGCAGTTGTGAGTTGAGCAACTGCTACAGCTTGAGTCTCCCACCGAGGAGACAAAGCTCCCCCCGGAGGAGAAGCCGAAAGTCGAGAAGAGCTTGGTGATCTTCTCACTCCCGCATTTCGGGCAGTGCTTCGGCTGCGATCCTGAGTTTCTCACCAGTAGCTCGAATCTCTCGTTACAGCCTGCACACAGGTATTCATAAATCGGCATAACTTCATATCCCTCAAACAATTAATCTTGGAGACAAAAATAAACCCCCTTCCTGCAAAACACAACAGTTTTTTTCACTTTTTTCGGCTTTCGCTCAACTGCGACCGGCTGGGGTTTAACCTCTTGTCTTTGACGTCATTAAGAGGATTGGCACCGTGAGAACTCACCTGTTTTTCCTCACCAGAAGTTCGGGTAGAATGTCTGGGTCTTATGAAATGTGGGCACTTAGGGCCCGAGGTGCACGTTCATCGGAACTTCATCACGGGAATAGTTGGAACTCCACAGCATTAGCATGTTGGTCGACGAAGCCTGCGTGATTTCCCATAACTTCACGCAATTCAGGTAAATCGCTAGGCCTAAAGAAGTGCCCTCCAGATGTGAGAGAGGGCAGTTTTCAGTTCTTGGGCGTTGTATCTGCGGTCAGGAGATTATTTACCGGTATTCAAACTTGGGCATATTCTCGTCCTCTTCGAGGACCCCGGCCAACCTCTCCATTTTCTCGGTCAGAAGCTCCCACCACGAGACCCTTCTCACTCGCTCCCTGACCGTTTTCGGCTTTCCCTCGATGCCTCCCATCTCGGCGGCAATCTGGACGGCGTCCTCGAAATCACCGATTACGTCCACCAGCCCGAGGTCTTTTGCCTGGTTGCCGGTGAAGATTCTGCCATCCGCCAGCTCGATCACATCTTCAATCGGCAGGCTTCGCTCTCTGGAGACCACCTCCACAAATTGATTGTAAGTGTCGTCGATGACACCCTGCAGCATCTCCCTCTCCGGAAGGGTTATCGGTCTGCCGATGGAGCCCACGTCTTTCATATCGCCGGATTTGATCACCTCCAGCTTCACCCCGAGCTTTCTCATAAGCTCTGAGAGTATCGGCCACTCGAAGATCACCCCGATGTTGCCTGTCAGAGTCCCCGGATTTGCGACGATTGTATCCGCAGCGCAAGCTATATAGTATGCTCCGGAGGCCGCCACCGCGCTCAAAGAGGCAACCACCTTTTTCCCTTTGTCCCGAACCTTGTTGATTTCCTCGTAGATCTCCTGAGAGGCGGCAACCCCCCCACCGGGGCTGTTGATGTGGAGAACAATAGTGGGGATGGAACCGTCCTCCCCGTATTTCTTTACCTGCCTGATGATGTCATAGGGGTTGGTGATGGTCCCGAAAACCTCCACAATTGCCACCCTATCCCCCCCGGCTATTGCGAATTCCTCTCCCTGGAGGACGCCGTAAACGAGGAGAAACATGATGGCCAGAAACAGCAGCAAGGTGCCGGAGATTACCACTCCGATAACTATATCACCCTTTTTCAAATCGTTCTCCCTTTAGTTCACCTTCTTGATCTTCAGCTCCTCCCCCGGCATGAGTCTGGAGGGATTCCTTATGTTGTTGTCCCTCATTATTTGGCTGATGGTGGTGTTGAAGTTTTTCGCGATGTCCCACAGAGTATCCCCAGCTCTGACGACGTAGGTCACGAATTCCGACCCGGGAAGAACTGAGAGAGAGGCGGTCTCGGAGGTTGGTATATCCAGGCTCTGACCGGGGTAGATTCTGGTGTTTGCAGTGATGCTGTTAGCCTGGCAGATTTCCTCCACGGTCCTTCCGTACCTCTGGGCTATCGACCACAGAGTATCTCCCCTCCTCACCTTATGAACACCTCCCGAGGGAGAAAAGAGGCCGGGCACGGCGATCTGCTGTCCCGGATAGATTCGGCTTCTGCTTCCCAGACCATTCAAGCTACGTAGCCTGCTGACGGTGGTTCCAAACTTCGCCGCAATTTCCCACAAGGTGTCACCTCGCTTGACGGTGTAAATCTTGGTGCCGGAGGGGTCAGTTGCTTGGGCAGTGGTCGCCTGGACTTGCGGTCTGGAGGCGACTCTTTGGCCGGAGGAGGTCGGTACCAAGAGGTAGTTGCCGGCGTAGATCCTTGCCTTCCGACTCAAATTGTTGGCGGCCATGATCGAATACATGGAGACGCCGTAGTCTCTCGCAATCGAGGATACCGTCTCCCCCCACCTGACCTTGTGTCTGACCCAGGAGGCTTTCTCCTCTTCGGGTATTTTATCATACTTGGCCGCAAAGATCTTCGATTTCCCCACCGGAACCCGCAGTTGGTAATCGGGGTAGTTGGGTGGGGTTACGTCTCGAAGGAGCTCCGGGTTCAGCGCTTTCAGCTCTTGGGTCTCACAGCCGATGGCCTTGGCGATGTTTTTGAGGTGTATGCACTTGTGAACCTCAACCACCTCGAAATCTATTGGGTCCTCATATTGGATATGGAAGCCGTATTCCTCCGGACTTTTGGCGATGATGGTGGCGGCCATGAACTTGGGAACGTAGTTCTGGGTCTGTCGGCGGAGGTGCAGTTCCCAGAAGTCTTTGGTCTTCTGCAGTTGAATCTGCCTGCGAACTCGCCCATCCCCGCCGTTGTAAGCTGCCAGAGCTAGAGGCCAGGTGCCGAACTCCTGGTATGCCCTCTGGAGGTAGTCGCAGGCGGCCCGGGTTGATTTTTCGAAGTCCCGCCTCTGGTCATACCACCAATTACGTTTCAGTCCGTACCTCTTGGCAGTGGAGGCGATGAACTGCCAGGGTCCGACCGCACGGGCATAGGAATAGGCGTGAGGGTTGTACCCACTTTCGATCAGAGCCAGATAGAAGAGGTCTTTGGGAAGCCCCTTCTCTGCGATTATCTCCTGCATCAACTCCTTGTATTTCCCGGAACGTGCCAGGTATATCTCGAAGTGCTTGCGACCGCTAGTCTGGAAATATCGGATCTGCTCTTCCACCCGGCGGTTGAATTCTATGGGGATATCGTAGAGCGGTTGCTCTTCTTCCGGTTTCAGCCGCTGGGCAAAGAACTCTTGAGAGGCCTGGTAAGTTTCTAAGTCCTTGAAGGTCTGTTCAAAAACCTGCGCAAACCCCTCCTCGGAGAAGAATCCCAGAGCTCTCAAGGTCTGTTTGTAGTCGGATTTGATCTCGCTGAAAATGGTTTTCGCCAGTTTTCTTTGCTCCCCGCTGGCCCTTCTCAAGTCGATCTCACAGAGGCTTGCCAAAGCGGCCTCGAAATGCGTCCTTGAAGGCTTCGGTTCACCGTCACGGAGGTAGTCTACTCCAGAGGCGTAGAGAGATTCGGCTTCCAGTAGCTTCCCCCGGATGAACTCCTCGGCTTGTCGTCCCGATTCCCTTTGCGGCAGTGAGGCTTTAGTCTTGACTGCGGGTCCCCCGCAGTTCATGCAGGCGAGGCACCCGAGTAGAAACAGGCCCACCGAGATAGTCAAGAGATTTCTCTGCGTTTTTTTGGACATACCAACAAATCCTCGTTAACTCATTAGTAAGTAAACCGATCCGGAGAGTTTGTCAAGAAGTTTCAACTGCGCAGTTCAATAATTGCACCTCTGTATTCTTCGACAATCTTATCGATCAGCTTCGGGACCTCGATTTCAAACCAGTGAATCTCCTTATCCTTCCTAAACCAGGTCAGCTGTCTTTTGGCGTACCTTCTGGTGTTTCTTTTTACGAGCTCGATGGCTCGCTTAAGGGTATATTTCTCTTCCAGATGTTCGAACATCTCTTTATATCCGACAGTTTTGAGAGGCACTAGCTCACGGTCGTAACCGCGTTCGACCAGCGATTTCACTTCCTCTAAGAGGCCCTCTCTTATCATGTTATCGACCCGCTTTTCTATTTTCTTATAGAGTTCCTCCCGCCTTTGAATGAGTCCGACCTTGGTGAACTGGTATTCTTTCGGAGGATATTCTCCCTCCTGCTGCAGCAGGCTCAAAGGTTTTCCGCAGGTCTGGAAAACCTCCAGCGCCCTGATTATTCTCTTTTTATCGTGGGGATGGATTCTTTCCGCCGCCTCCGGGTCGACTTGGAGAAGTTGTCGATGGAGAGCTCCCACGCCTTCTTCATCTGCGGTCTTTTCCATTTGTACTCGGATCTCTGCGTCTGCGGGAGGGCCGTCGAAGAAGCCCTCCGTCAAGGCCCGGAGGTAAAGCCCCGTTCCCCCGCAGACTATTGGGGTTTTTTCTCTTTTGAACACTTCCTGGATTGTCTTTCGAGCCAAGTTCCCGTAGTCCACCGCGGTGAATTGCTCCTTGGGGTCGACTATGTCTATGAGGTGCTGGGGAATTCTTTCTCTCTGCTGTGGTGTCGGCTTGGCAGTGCCGATGTCGAGGTATCTATAGACTTGGCGGGAGTCGGCGGAGATGATTTCGCCGTCTAACCTCTCGGCGACCTCTATTGCCACCTCGGTTTTCCCCACGCCGGTGGGTCCGCAGATGATGAGTACCATTCTCATCTTAAGCAAATAGCAAACAGTAGACAGCAGACGGGGAACCAGCGGGCTGGGGGTTTATCCCCCGCCGTGTCTTGACTTTCTCAAGAGTTCTCCGAATACGCATCCACCAGCGGTAATTAAGCCAAGATGGTCCTCGATGGCAAGTCCAGGCAAGACAACAGCAGCAAGCGCGATTTCAGTTCAGCGCTCCAAAAGGCTAATTCTCAATCCCTGTCTCCTGTTCCCTGTTCCCGGTTTCCCGTCTTTTAGCTTTAGTGATTTCATCCTTCAGCTCTCTAAGATAGCTTCGCACGAACTCCCTCTCGGTCGATCTTAAACCCTCCAGCACCGGCACTCCGAAGCCCAATGCCCCTCTTAGAATATCGGATATGGTTTTGTCGTACTCCTCTGCGAGCAACAGGACTCTCCTCTTCAGGGAGCGAGGGATTCTCAACTGGACAAAATGTTCCTTCAGCGAAGATTCTTTGGGATTTCCCATGTTACCTCCAATAACAGGTCTGGTGGGGCCGGTTAGGTTAGTTAATTCATCGTCGAATTTCACCGCATATGCTTCCGGAGGTGAGCAATGACTGTCTGCACGGTGCTGAGTTTGAGTTCGAACTCTGTCCGCAGAATTTTCATTGCTGGTCGCCAACTCTCCTCCGGTCTTTTCCTTTCGAGAATCCGCTCTATTTTCTCCCTTTCAGGATGGCTGCAGATTGGACAGCGGTTAGCTCTTTCGACCTTGATGCCGAAATGTGCCTCCACGAAATCTGCCAGCAAAAACCGCAGTCGTTCCAATGCCTGGTGGTGTATCCTCTCAAGTTTGTAACGCTCCTTGCCGAGCCTCTTTTCGATCTGCTCGTAGGTTTCTCCCATGAAATAGAAACACTCTATGAACTCGCGCTGATGGTAAGGGAGTCTGGCGACCGCCTTTCTCACCTCCCTTCTTATGATCTCCCGTCGGATGCTTGGTTTCTCCTGAGACCAGAAGCGTCCTTTCGGCGTGGGTGTCTTCCGTAGACGAACAGCTCTTTTGAAACCG
>LIZU01000047.1 GCA_001302725.1 candidate division Zixibacteria bacterium DG_27 | reverse complement strand
GGTTCCTCTTTGTAACCGAGGCCCCCCAATATCTCATAAAGAGACTGGCAGAAGCCTCCCTGACGGAGGTGGTGGGAACAACCCCGGTGGACGAGGACCTCACCACCGCCAGGCTGAAGATTCAGGAGGAGGCCAAGCAAAGTGTGCAGGAGGGTCTCGATTCTTACGGTGTGGGGATTAGAATCAGTTCTGTGAATCTGAAAACCGCGGAACCGCCTCCGGAGGTGATTCGAGCTTTCCAGGACGTGGTCGACGCCAAAGCCGACCGGGAGAGGCTCATAAACAACGCCAGCGGATACGCAAATGAGATTCTGCCCAAAGCCCGCGGGGAAGCGGAGAAGATGACTCAGGCGGCTGAAGCCGAACGCCAGAGGAGAGTTGCCAACGCCCGGGGGGAGGCCAAGAGGTTCACAGATATTCTGAGCGAGTACAATAAAGCTCCGGAAGTGACACGAAAGAGGCTGTACCTAGAGACGGCCGAAAAGATCCTGCCGAAGTTGAGCAAGTATTTCTTCGAGAGTGAAGGGGGCAGGTTCGACCTGAAGATAATCCAGGGCGAGAAATAACAGCTGCAAGTATACTCCTTGTTGCACATACTGAGCCAGGCGATTCAGAGTCCAATTTCCTCTTGAGACAAGCCTTCCCCGGTGCGCACTCCCTTCCAGCTTCTGCTGAACTCTACTCAATAGACAGAAACAGAAAGATCGCTACCGGGCCAATTCATAGCCCGAGGCTGAACTTGACGCAGAGGAGAACAGGCAACATCAACGGACTCGCTGTCCTCCCCCCAGGGGATTTCGCCACCGAATCTCAAAGCGGTGACAAAAGGCAGGAGGGTATGTTCCGCCCAGACGCAGAGCTTCCCCTCTCCCAGCCTGAAGGCCTCCCCGATCTTATGACCTGCAGGACAGACGCCACTACCTCTGATCTCTTTGACCGTGATTCTGACCTCAAAATCGCCCACGTATATCGCCCATATGCCTCCCCAGATATTGGAAGAGGTTACCGAAGGGAATCCAGTTCTGTGAAATAGACTGGTCAGCTCCTTTTGCCTGGGGAAATCTTTTAGAGAGTCCGGCAGATAGCTGTAGGCGTATTCTTTTGCGGTGAGATACTTCGAGATCGCCGGCACCAACTTGTAGAAATAGAGATAGAATAAAGCAGCAACGATTTTGTTTTCGGGGTGAGCAATCTCCAGAAAGACCGCAAGTGCGCTCTTTTTCATGGTGCCCATGATCTCAGTTGAAAGCTTCTCCAGGTTGGAGAGATTCCGCAGAGAGAAGCCGATGGTGACCCCGTCGAAGGCCTCCTCCCTGAACGGCAGCAACTCCGCATCCGCGACCACCAGCATGGTTCTGTCTGCAAACCGACCTCTGCCTTTCAGGGAGCATTTCCTTTTTGCGAGCCGGAGCATGTCTCTGTTGAAATCGCAGAGGACGACCTCGCCGGTGAAATCGTTTTGCTCCAAAAGGGCCAGGGACATATCCCCGCTGCCGGCGCAGAGGTCCAAGACCCTGTGTGCAGGGACTAAAGCACTTACCGCCTTTCGTCTCCAGCGGTTATCGAAACCGAGGCTGATCAGCCTGTTCATGCGATCGTAGATGGGGGCGATGTCCGAAAACATCTTATGAATGAAGGCCTTCTTTTCCTGCATATTTGAGATTTGAATCGGAACTGGCTAAAGGGGGTGACTGCGAAAAACTACAGCTCTCTTGAGACCACGAAGTCTATTAGCTGTCCAAGCATCTCTTGATAAAGAGGGTCACCGTCAAATGGCAGTTCGCCGAGCATCTCCTTGGCTTCGGCAGACAAGCGGTGGGCAAGGTCAGAGGCGTATCTGATGGAACTGTACTTCTGCATCAGGGAGAGAATTCCCTTTACATCTTCCGGGGTTTTGTCCTGGCGCGGCTTGTTCATGATGTCCGTAATTCGCGAACGCTCCTTCTCGTCGGCGTGGTTATAAAGGTGAATGGCGATCAGAGTCCGTTTCCCCTCCTGAATATCTCCGCCGATCTCCTTGCCGTATTTCTCCTCGGAGCCGACCAGATTCAGGACGTCATCTTGAATCTGAAATGCCACCCCCAGCTTGAGACCCAAATCGACCATCATCGTCAAGGTCTCTTCGGGAGCATCGGCGATGATGGCGCCCAGGCGCATCGGCGCCACCGCGGTGTACCAGGCGGTCTTGTTCCTGCACATCAGGAAGTAATCCTCCTCGCTCAAGTCCCACCGGTTCTTGTCTACCCAGGAGAGCTCGATGTGTTGCCCGGAGGTGGTCTTATTCAGCATCACCGCAAACTCCCTCAGGATGGCAAAACCTTTCTGGGGTCCCAAGATGTCGCGATTTCCGAGGAGGACCTCCCACATCTTGCCCGCCAGGGCATCTCCGGCGTTGATCGCCAGGGGAAGATTGTATTGCAGGTGAAGGACGGGAAAGCCGCGACGCAGTTCAGAGTCATCCTCGATGTCGTCGTGAATGACAATCCAGTTCTGGAAAAGCTCCAAGGCGGCGGCGGTGGTCAAGGCCCTCTCAGAATCGCCCCCGAACGCCTCGCAGGTGAGAAGGCAAAGTGCGGGTCGCAGCCCCTTTCCGGAGCGGAGGGGGTACTCCCTCATCATGGTGAAGAGCAGTTCGATCTCCGGCACCGCGTCTTTGGCGGGCAGAGCCGCGAAGACGAACTTGTCGGTCTTAGCCTTGCTCTCTTTTAGAAAGGTGAGGATATCACCGCTCATGGTTTGTCGAGCCCGTTGATTGAGGATCGCCGGCTAGTCATTTCTGCTCTGGACAATTATAAGCGACAGGCCTGCGATCTGTCAACAATTTTGTCCTTCAGTATGAGATTGGCGGTGGGTGATTCGAGTAAGGAGATTGAATCGGACACCCTGTGGGGCTACGGTTCTAAGTTGTAGGTCTTCTGTTTTCGCGGAGCTCTCACCGATGAATGCAAACCGGAGAGAGTCTCGAGGCAGCGGTGCAGTTTCTTCGCCGAGTTCTCGACGGTGCGGGCAAATCTCTTGGCCTGCTCCGGGGTGGCGAAATCTTCCACTTTTGACATCAGCTCGCAGTTGCCCAGAATTGTGGTGAGGCGAGAGCGCATCTGGAAGATCAAGTCTGGGAGCGATTCCACCATTAGCTCCAACAGCCGATCTTCCCCGACGTTCTCCCTGAGCGGACGGCTCAAAACTGGTGCCAATTGATTGGCGATCCCCTCGCAGAACTCCAGGTCTTCATCGGTAAAAGGCTGGCGGAGGGGATTGCGCCTCTCTCCCACGGTGAGTAGCCCATAGACGCTTTTCTCAGAAGTTACCGGAAGAATCAGGCCCCCCTTGAGGTCGGCTCCGAAGATCTTTGACTGTTCCTTCTCAGTTGACAGCGGGTCCGGGGGAGCGGTGTCCACACTCATCGGTCTTCGGGAGGCCATAATTCTCTGCAATAAGGGGGACTCCAGAACGGAAATAGTCTCTAACCTGGTCTGATACTGCCCCACTCCCTGCCTCTCAAAGGAGCCCACTGACTTGAAGCTCAAAGACTGATGATCGAAGAGCATCACCCTGCAAGTGGTAGTTGGCAGCCCGGTTACAATCCTTTCGGCGACGTCTCGAAATGCCCTGGTGCTGCTCAACAGCGGGGAACCGAAAGCGACTCTATCAGTCAGTTTCCCTAACCGTTTCTCCTTGGTCTCCAGCTTCTCCTTGAGCTGGTCTCTTTGAGCCACTAAAGTCACGTAGGTTGAAACCGCCTTTAGCACCTCCAGGGACTTCTCATCGAAATCCCGCGGCCTTTTGGAGGCACAGATTAGAGCCCCCTTAAGAGGATCGCTTCCGATTGTGGCCGCTGCCTCCGGGAGGAGTGGTTGCAGCATCATCGACCCCAGCTGGGAGGCGAAGGGAAAGGTTTTGAGCTCCTCCAAATGGGATCGGCAATCGTAAAGAAGCCGAGCTTGATCCTCCTCCAGAACCGGCTTCAGAATCGAACCTAGCTCCGGACGAATAGTCCTTTTCTCCAGGAGATGGGGGCCGTCTGAGGAGGTGGTGTATCTCCACATATTCTGCCCGGTTCGATCCAACAGCAGCAGGCAGAGGTAATCGCAGGGGAGGTATTCCTTCAGAATGTTAGCTATGCCAGGCAGTCCGGTTTGCAGTTCCGAGTGGCGGAGCGCGACCTCTTCCAGCCTGGCAACCAAGGCCTCTCGTCTCTCTTTAGTGGATATCTCAGCCGAAAGCTCTTGAAAGGCGAGAATGGTGGCCAATTGATCAACGGCGGCCACCAGGGTACGAACCTCAACTCTCTCAAACCGCCGAGGCTTCCGACTGTAGATTGAGAATACCCCCACGCTTTTGTCCCCAAATTTCAGCGGACATCCGAAAAAGGAGACGATATCGCGGAAGGGAGAAAGGAGTTTTGTCAGCTGCGGGTCGGTGTTTAGTTCCTCCACTGTAATCACTCGGCCCCTGTCAATTACCGCTCCCGCGATGCTGTCTTTGACCGGAACCTGCCGGTGGAAGTTCCACCAGCTCTCCTCCATCCCCACAGATTGCCACAACTTCAAAAAGTCGTTCCCATCTTCTAGAAGGTGGATGGAGATGGCATCGTGCTCGAAGCTGTGACGCAGGCAGGCGAGGAAGGTCCGGACCTCTTTGTCCGGGTCTCCGTCGGGCCGCAGGATGTTGGGTATGGTTCTGCGGAAGAGCCTCCACTGATAATCCTGGTCAGCTTCCCGGAGGGTGCCAGAAACCCTTGGCCACAACTTGAAAGCAGCCGAGAGGAGAAGAATCGCCCCCAGCGAGTAACTCAAGAACTCGCCGACGACGGACGCTCTAAGGACTGCGTCTGACACTAGGGCTCCGCCTCCCAAGAGTATGAGGCCGTTGAAAACCCGGGCCAAAACCAGAGCGGTCATTCCCCGGAGGACCCTGGTGTAGAGGGGACGGTCAGACCTGAGTAGTAAAGCTGGGTGGAGATAAACATAGATTGTCAAAAAGAAGATCAGAACTGTGACGGCGAGATTCGAAATCAACACAAACAGACCCCCTCCCAAGCTCAGAATTCAGAGCCAAGCTTGAGAACGATTTCCCTATAGTTATCGACTCGAGATGGTCTTTACTTGAACAGCGATCAGGAATAAGAGTGCTGAGCGCTTGGTAGGAGTCTGGCTTGCCTCTTTGGCTCGCCCTCCGAGTCCCGCAGAAAGGAGTCTAAGCTCTCTCCAGATATTCGCCGCTGCGGGTATCGATCTTGACTCTGTCTCCCTCCTTGATGAAGAGGGGGACCTTGATGCTGAGGCCCGTCTCCAGTTTGACGTTCTTCATGATGTTGGAGACGGAGTCTCCCTTCACTGCCGGCTCGGCTTCGACCACCTTCAGGACGACGGAGCTGGGCATATCGATGTTGACCGGTTGCCCCTCGAAGAAGAGGATTTTGTATTCCAGGTTCTCCTGGAGGTACCAGCTGTAATCCCCAACCTGCTTCTGCTTCAAAGCCACCTGTTCGTAGGTTCTGCTGTCCATGAAATGGTACTCGTCATCAGCAGAGTAGAGATACTGCATCATCCGTTCGGAGAAGTCCGGCTTTTCGACGGTGTCGCCGGCGGCGAAGCTTTCCTCCAGGACCTGTCCGGTGCGGAGATTCTTCAACTTGGTGCGCACCACCGCCCGTCTCTGGGCGGTCTTGGCGTGCTGGAAATCGACGATAACATATAGATCCCCCTTGAATTTGATCTTGAGGTTCTTTCTGAAATCGCTGGTTGAGAGCATCTTTCCTCCCGAATGTGTCCAATGTTCTAAACTCGAAAATATAATATCCGGCCTCCTTTTCGCAAGACTGCAGAGCAGAAATGAAGGCCTTTCGGCCTCGCAATTATTTGATTGACATCCCCGGGAGAAAGTGATATTTTTCTCAAGGAGAAGTCGGGCAATCTATGAGTTTGAGCGACATATTTGCGCCCATACGGAAAGAGTTAGAATCTTTTGACCGCGAGCTGAAAATCCAGCTCGAGACGGATTCACCTCTAATTTACGAGCTAACCAAGCACCTTTTCGCCTCTCCGGGGAAGAAGCTCCGTCCAACTCTCTTATTTCTTTCGAGCAAGGTTTTAGGGAATGACGGTGAAGAGGCGGTCTTTCCGGCACTGGCGTTGGAGTTGATTCACACCGCCACCCTTCTGCACGACGATGTTATCGACGAGGCCGAGACCCGCCGTGGGCGGGAAACCGTAAACCACCGCTGGACCAACCTGGTCTCGGTTCTGATGGGGGATTATCTCTTTGCCAAGGCCTTCAAAATCCTGGTGAAGACCGGGGTGCCCGAACTTCTGGACATCGTCTCCAGAGCCACCGAGAGGGTTTCCATCGGGGAGCTGGAGCAGGTGGCGGAGCTGGGCAACGCTGAGATAGAGGAGAGCCGTTACCTGGAGGTTATCTCCAAGAAAACCGCCTCTCTGTTTGCCTGTGCCGGCGAGTGCGGGCAGGTCCTCGCCGGCGATAACTCCCACAAGGGGGCCGTCTTCCGGGACTTCGGGGAGAATTTTGGGGTTGCCTTTCAGATCACCGACGACCTTTTGGACTTAACCGGCGATGCCCAAACGACCGGAAAAGACGTGGGAAACGACCTCAAGTCGGGCTGGATAACGCTGCCGGTCATTCACGCCCTGAGGCAAAGTCCCGAAAAGGAAGGGCTGGCGATTGTGGAGCTTATCAACAATGACTTCAGGGACGGGGATTTGCCTCTGATTATCAACTTCATCAACGCTTACGGTGGCCTGGAGTATGCGCGAAAGCGGGCGGAGTTCTTCAGAGATGAAGCCTTGAGTTCAATCGCCAATCTGGAGCCCTCCGAGCACAAGAGGTCTTTGGAAGAGTTGGCAAACTTCGTCGTCGACCGGAAGAAGTAGTCCTTGCCGAGGGGAATCGTCTCTCAAGCACCGTCTGCCGGAAGGCGACGGTTTTTGTTTGCTCTGCCCGAGATTTTTCTGAGATAGGGAAGCTCGATAGTATAATAAGATATGCCCGGGTTAGATCTCAGTTTTCAATCGGATAGGTTTCTCCTGCTTTTTCTGGTTCTGCTTCTCTTGCTGGCGTGGTCGTATTTCCTCTACCGTCGCAGTGAAGCTCCACTCAAGAGAAGCACGAAAACAGTCCTGGTAGCTCTCCGTTGCCTCGCCATCTTGGCGGTCATCTTTGCCCTGTGGCAACCCCTCTTGAGCTTCAGCGACAAGGTCAGCAGGCCGGCGGAGATAGCGGTGCTGGTGGACACCTCGAGTTCAATGAATTTCTCCGACATAGTCGGACCTGCCTCCGGCGGGGAGGGTCTCTCCAAGAGCAGACTGGAGGTGGCAGAAGAGGTGTTGAAAGAACTCGGGACGGTTCAGCTACCAGAGGCAGCCAAGCTCCAATACTGGACCTTCTCCGATTCCCTGAGAAGGCTTAGAGCGGAGCGTTTATCTCTGAGCGCTCAAGGAGGGAAGACCTCCATGGGAGAGGCCTTGGTGCTGCTGAGGGAGCGGAGCTTAGACGAGAATCTGAGCGCGGTCGTGATTCTCTCCGATGGTGGCAACAACTCGGGAATTGACCCCCTGGTGGTTGCTTCCCGTCTGGGGGTGCCGGTTTATGCGGTGGGGATCGGAGATCCCCAGCCCCCGTTAGATGTGGCTTTTGGGGAGGTGAACTCCCCGGAGGTGGCCTACTCCCAGATCCCCGCCAAACTGGAGTTCACAGTGAAGGTGACCTCCCCCCGGAAAGGGCGGGTGCCGGTGTTCTTGAAATCCGGAGGAAAACTCTACGGCAGGACAGATCTGACAATCGATCAGCCGGGAGAGCAGACCGGCGAAATTGAATTCACTCCGCAGGAGACCGGAACGAGGTTCTTGCAGGTCTCAATTCCACCCCAAAAAGGAGAGAAGGTTACCGAGAACAACTATCGCTCTTTCTCCATTGAAGTTCTGAAAAGTAAGCTGAAGATTCTCCTGGTCAGCTCCCGACCGGGCTGGGAGTTTGCCTTTCTTCAGAGGACCTTGGAGGAAAACACGAAATTAGATATCAAACCAGTCGTCTACGGTCCTGACGGAGGTTTCCTCTCCGGAACTCTCCCGGCGACATTGGAGGCCCTCGCCGAGTATGACATCCTGATATTCATCGATCCAGGGTATCGGCAACTTTCTGGAAGAGAAGAAGTCTTGAAGAGATACCTGCAGGGGCGTCATTCGATACTGTTCCTGTTGGGAGAGGATTTGTCGAGTGCCAAAGCATCTTCTGTTATGAGCGACCTTTTGCCTTTAGATTTGGCGCCCACAGAGGAGGTCGTCAAAGGCTCTTTCTCTCTGAGCTTGACCCCCGATGGTTTTCTCCATCCTGTCGCGCGGCTCTCAGAAGACGAGAAAACAAACCGCGATTTGTGGAGGGAGGTGCCACCTTTCCAATTCATAGTCCCCGGCAGTCTGAAGCCGAGAGAGCCCCGGGCGGTGGTCCTATTGACCTGTCCGCTGGCGGTCAAGCCCCCAAGGGAGCTCCCCGCAGTGGTGGCGGGCGAACGATACGGCGGCAAAACCATGGTAGTCACGGTCTTCCCCCTATGGCGATG
>LIZU01000046.1 GCA_001302725.1 candidate division Zixibacteria bacterium DG_27 | reverse complement strand
TGGGTATCCTTGAAAAAAAGTTCTCCTTTGAGTTCATTGTACTCTTTGTCGAAAGTCCCACCGGTGATAAAGATCTTGACTGTCGTTTCCCTGCTTGCCATAGTCAATGCTTCTGAACACCCATGTCAGTGTAAAAACCCTCTCCAACCTCCGTCCCCAACTGCTTCAGGGCCACCCCTTTCCACTTGTCAGCGGCCTGCACCACCTGGGCGTCGACCGGGTGCTTGTCATAGTCGTTTGAAATGTGGAACCCGATAGGAGCACGTGAGCCATCACGGTCCAGATAGTCGTTGACGCCGCTTTCAACGTCCACTATCAGAGGCACCTCAACCCGAATTAGATTGAGCTCCTTTGACAGGTTCTCCTCGATGTAGCTTTTCAGAGCAGTGATCGCCTGCTGGGTCTCCTTCGGGGTTAAGAGAGGACTGTAGTCCTGCGGCAGGATTTTCTCCAGCTCGTTATAGTCGCCAATGCCGGGGCCAGCCAAGTCTGCCTTCTTATCTGCCATTGCGTTCACCTCATCCAGTCTTGTTCAACTCTCTTCTCTTGGTCTTCCAAGCAACGCATTTCCAGTTGCCAGATTTATCCGAAGCGCACAATTTATAGTATTCTCTCCAATTTGTCACGACTTTTTTCCACATTTTTCCCTGACAGCGCCATAGGGAATCATCTGCCCCACGTGTGTTAATCCAGACTGGTTTTTGCAGTTTCGGTGGGAGGCTCTAATCGCTCCGCTCACGAAAGAGCAGTTCCCAGACCGCCACAGATTTGCCTTGACAAAGGGAGATCAAAGCCGGTATCGTTTCGGCAATCGAGACCGCAGCGAATGAAGATGATGTTCAAGAAGCTCCGGATACTTCTTCTTGTGTTCACTTCGATAACCATTCTTTCCACCTCCTCTTGCACCAGGAGTCCTGAGACCGGAAGGAAAGTCATCACCTTCTGGCAGTTCTGGACCGACCCCGTGGTCAAACCTACACTGCTCCGACTTGTCGGGGAATTTGAAAACGAGAACCCAGATATAAGAGTCGAGATAACAGATTTGACCTGGTCGGAGGGGCATCAGAAGATTGTGGTTGCCTTCGGTTCCGGAAACCCGCCCGACGTTCTGGAGCTGGGGAGCGACTGGGTGCCGGAGTTTTCCCACAGAAACGTTCTCTGGGAGGTGACCAAAGAGGCCTCAGAAATCTCCGATGACTACCTGATGTGGGAGCCGGTCAAACTTCAAGATGAGTATTTCGGCTTCCCCTGGTTTCTGGACACCAGGGTCATCTTCTTTAACAAGGATCTGATGAAAAGGGCCGGGCTCGCCTCTGAGTCTCCGCCCAAAAGCTGGCCAGACTTCCTCAACGCTTGCCGAAGAGTCAATGACCTTGGGGAAAACGTTTACGGCTTCGGCGCCAACTCCGCCGAGAGGCATCGCCTGTATAAGAAATTTCTCCCCTTTCTGTGGTCAAACGGTGGAAAGGTCTTGAGCGAGGATGGAGAGTCTTCCCTGCTTTCCAGCAGGGCAGCTCTGGAAGCTTTGGAGTTTTATCTGAAGCTGGTGGAAGTGGGCAAGCTCGACACCCAGCGCAATTTAGACGAGGCCTTCATGCGCGGGGAGATTGGTTTCATTTTCTCCGGAGGCTGGCTTCTGAGGGAGATGCCCAAGGCGGCGCCGGATCTGAATTACGGCGTGACGTTCATCCCTTCACCGGACGGAGCCAAGCCCGGAATCTCGTTTGCGGGCGGAGAATACCTGGTCATAAGCAACGAATCAGAGCACAAAGAAGAAGCCCTGAGACTCATCAAATTCTTGGTCAAATCAGATAACGCTTTACTGCTCTGCCAAAGCATCGGCAGCGGCTTCCCGGCAGCGAAGGTCGCTGAGGAGGGACTCTATCATCGTGGTGATCCACACCTCAAGGTTTTCTACGAGCAGCTGAGAAACTCTCGTCCCTCGCCGGTGCACGCCAAATGGGTTTACATCGAGGAGATCATCGAAAAGATGATCGAGCAGGCGATGTATGGAAAGAAAACCCCGCGAGAGGCACTGAAGAGGGCGCAGAAGGAAATAGAGGAAATCGTCTCTGGCGGCTGAAGTGTATAGTCGTGATGATTATATTCTGAGGCACAACTTCCCTACTGGTTGAAATCTTGAATCTTCAACGGAGCAAAGCCCACCTCACCACCGGGCTTTTCTTAGCCCCCTGGATTGCCACCCTGCTTCTGTTCTGGCTCTACCCGCTTCTACATTCTCTTTATCTGAGCTTCACCGATTACAGCATCCTGAGTGGTGAACCTCACTGGGTCGGCCTGGAGAATTTCAAAAGACTCTTTTCAGATGAGGACTTTCTGAAGGCTTTGGAGAATACCTCCATCTTCGTATTCGGAACCATCCCCTTCACCACGATTTTTGCCTTGATTCTGGCGGTGATCATCAATCGCAGGATTCCGGGAGCAGGGCTCTTCCGAGCCGGTTTCTTCATCCCTTCTATCACCTCCATGGTGGTCATGGCGTTGATCTTCACCAACCTTTATTCCGCCGGTGGCTACATCAATCTCCTGCTGAAGCTGACCGGTCTCCCCTTCCCCAAAGAGGGCTGGCTTCATTCGGAGATGGCCGCCCTGCCGGCCATTATGATTATGGACGTCTGGATTGCAATCGGCTATTACATGCTTCTGTACTTGGCCGCACTGAAGAGCATTCCCGGGGAGCTTTATGAGGCCGCGGAACTAGAGGGCGCCGGCCCACTCAGGAGATTCTGGCATGTGACCTTACCCCACCTGCGACCGATGACTCTGTTCGTGGTGGTCATCAACACCATCCGCTCCTTCCAGATATTCGTGGAGATTTTCGTGATGACCAAGGGAGGACCCTTGAACTCAACCCTCACGGTGGTCTATTTCGTCTTCGAGGAGGGGTTGGAGAGGTTCAATATGGGATACGCCTCCGCTGCTGCCTACGTTCTCTTTGTGGTCATCGCCATCTTTTCGGCAATTCAACTGAGACTCTTCGGGCTGGGCAGACGGATAGCAGATTAGGAAGTGAAAAAGCTCAGCAAATTGATGTTATCACTGCTTTTGATCGTCCCTCTGGCGGGAGCGCTTTTTCCTCTCTATTTCATGTTCGTCCATTCGCTCAAGAAATCGGGGCTGGCGACTCTACAGTTGAGAGACCTGCTGCCGGTGGGACTAACCTTTAACAATTACATCGACATTTTCGCTTCCGGTCCGTTTGAGATCTTCATCTTCAACAGCGTAATCGTTGCTTTAGTTGTCACTCTGGGGAATCTTCTGTTCTGCACTATGGTCGGTTACGCTTTCGCAAGGAGGCATTTCCCCTTAAAAGAGCCCCTTTTCGCCTCCGCGCTCCTGGTGCTAATGATTCCCGCCCACATAGTCATAATCCCGATCTATATTTTGATAAATCGGTTTGGGTGGTATGACAGTTATCTTGCGCTGATCGTCCCCTGGCTGGTCAATCCCCTGGGGATTTTCTTGATGAGGCAATATATCGAAAACCTCCCCGAACAGATAGAAGAGGCCGCACGGCTGGACGGAGCCGGCGACTTCAAAATCCTCTTCAGGATAATTATGCCCCTTTCCAAACCGGCTCTGGCGGTTCTGGGAATACAGATATTCTTGACCAACTGGAACTCCTTTCTCTTCCCCTTCATATTGACGGCCAGCGAGAAGATGAGAACCTTGCCGGTTGCCTTGGCCCTCTACCGCGGTTATCAGACCATCGACTGGCCGCACCTGTTCGCTGGGACGGCTCTCTCGGCTCTGCCTGTGATTCTATTTTTCCTCGCTTTTCAGAGACAGATCGTGTCGGGGCTGACCGCCGGGGCGCTGAAACAGTAGGAATCTCGCAGCAGTTACGATATTCTCTCTCTCCTCCTTTGGGAATTGTCACCCGAGTGTTGTAAGTCCCTGACATTAGGGAAGTTGACTCGAGGCCGAAGGAGGTGTAAAAAAGTCTTGACAGCGTCGCGTGGTTGGATTAACTTGGCCGAAATTCCGGAAGAGGAAGTTCGGATCTGCGAGGTCTGGGCTTTTCGTCATCCTTTGAGTAAACGGACTTAATTTCTCTTCGATTGTCGACTTCGATACCCCCAACATCTCCGAGCGACCTGCTCTGCCCACTAAAGTTCTTGGCGGTTCATCCGATTAATATTTATACAGAGGGAGGGCAATTGGATGTGTTACTTGCCCGGAGAAAAAGGTTCCAGTTTCTCTGTACCCACCACAGCTGCCTCAGAAAAGCAAGAGGGGGGGGTGGTGCCTATGACCTGAGTTCTGGGTTGTTGGAGCTTCTCCAATTGGGGGTAAGGATCTTTTGGTAAAAGGAGTTACGAAATGAGGAAGTACGTTATTTCGATTGCGGTTGCGGTTCTCATGGTGGTCATTCTTGATCCCTCCTTGGGATTTGCCGAGACTCGCCACGGGCTGGTGAATTTCAACTACCAGGGCAATAGCTACTACACCCCTCGGGACTACTGCATGATCTTTCTTTACACCAACCCCGACAGCGTCATCGCCTCGGGAAGAATCCTGGAGAGAAACGGAACTTACTACTTCGAGTTCGAATTTATCGACGGTGAGGATTTCGGCCCTGATAATCTGCACAACTACATCAGGATATGGGCTTACACCGACTCAATTCAGGAGAGCAGGCATATCACTCCATTTTTGCCGAGTTGGACTGAACTTAATCTCGTCTTTGACTTCGGTGCTCACCCGAATTGTTACGGTATCGGGGGCGGCGGAAATCCTGGAGGTCCGTAGCTGTCTGGCGAGGGGAGCCCTCTTGAAAGGGCTCCCCTCAAAGTTGTTCACAACGTAAAGAGGAAACGGAAATGAAGGCGCTTCTCTCAGCTCTCCTGATAACTTTCTTCGCTACCCTGTTCGGATATGGTCTCAAGGTCGAGGCCCTTGAGCTTGTTTCTGGGTGGCCGGTGGAGATTCAAGAGAAGAGCAATATGGTTCCAATCGGTCCCAAAATCAACTACTTCAAGGCTGACAATCAAGGCCACATCGTTTTTGCTCTTCCGGGAAGCGGCATCAGGTGTTACAATCTTCGGGGAGAGTTAGAATGGGCAAAGGAATATAGCCGGGCGGTGTATGATGTCAGCATCTGGGGGAAGTTTATGGCCTTCTCGGAGACCGATTGGGATCAGCAAACCTTCTCCCTGCATCTTCTGAGCCTCTTGGACCTGGAGCAGCCTCTCGGCTGGCCGCGCTCTTTCCCGCTCCCCACAGGAACCTGCCCGGTGGCCATCACTCTCTGCGACGTTAACGAGGACAACTCTCCAGAAGTCTTCTTTTCCCTCTATCACGATACCCTTGTTTATGGATTAGACCGAAATGGTAACGAGCTTGAAGGTTGGCCGGCCGTTCTGGATGCGGATATGTCGAAAGGTTATTCGCTCGCGGCTGAGGATATCGATAATGACGGGGTGACCGACATTTTGGCGCTCGGGACAACGAGCATACAGGTCTTCACTTCCTCGGGAGAGATGAAGGCTGGGTTTCCGGTAAGGTGGTCAGAGGAGAGCTTCACCAACGTTGCCGCCCCGGTTGTTATGGATCTGGACGGAGATGGTTGCCGGGAGATAATAGTCGCCACCTGTGGAATCGAGCCTCGCCGTGGTACCGTCAGAGTCTATGGATGTGACGGCACAAATCTGTGGAACTACGAAATAGAGGCGGACTTTTTCCACTCGCCGGTGGCGGTTTTCAGTTACAATGATGTTGCCTACGTTGCGGCTGAGACTCAAGGGGCGCAGCTGTATCTGCTGAACCAGGAGGGGCAACTAGAGCCCGGTTGGCCGGTTCAAAAGATTGGCCACGGTGATGGTCTCGCGGTGGTGGAGGTTGATGGCCAGCCGGTAGTAGTCTCTGGCTGCAACCTGAATGTCAACCGCGGAAAGGAGGTAGAGAGTTACCTCCACCTGCACACTCTTGAGGGGTCGCCTCTGGCAGGCACCCCGCTAAAGCTCAAAGGCTTCACCAACTTCGCAGTGCCAACTGTTTTCGATTCCCTGATGGTGGTAACCAGCTTTCGAATTGCATTCCCCTGGGAGCAGTCGGTGAATTCCGTCTATCTCTTCAAAGGTAATTTCACTGGCTACGACTGGCCGATGTACGGCCACGACCCCCAGAACACCAACAACTATCATTCTCAGGCGGTGAATGTGTCTGTGGAGGGAGAAGGCTTATCGTTGCCGGATGACTTCATCCTCCATCAGAACTACCCCAATCCCTTCAACTCCACGACCAGAATCGATTACGAGTTGCCGATCGGTGTCGGAAGATCGCCGCTGATTGTGAAGTTGGAAATCTATGATTTGCTCGGACGCAACCTAGGGACCTTAGCACAACACGGAACCCACAGCAGCTCGATCGTATGGGATGCGACCGACATCCCCTCTGGCATATACTTCTACAAGCTTACGACCGGGGAGATTTCCAAGGTGCGTCGGCTGACAGTGCTGAAATAGAGAATATATCAGACGCTCGACGGCTGCAAAAGGTCGACTGAGCTAAAAACAAGTAGCAGAGGCAAAGGGACTGCAAAGCCGGACGAGAGGATTATGATTCCTCTGACCGGCTTTTCTCTAGCTGGTTGTGGACAGGAGTATCACGCCCACACCCAGCCAGTTTCACCGATTTCGACGAGAAGGTACCGGCATCAGGGACTGGGAGAGAACTCCGCAGAATAGCGGACCACTATTGACCCGTTTTTGACGGTACCAAGAGAAGGGAACCACTTAGGTTGGCTCTCAAAGGGCCTGCCAGGATCGGCTGCCCAAAAGACGGGTTTCGGCTGCCTCGGTAAAGTCGCATCACCTGAAGACTGGAGGATGCTTTGTGTGAAAGTCGGTGGCATCCTGATATTTCTTCGCGACCGCCAGAAGCATAGCCTCGTCGTACAACCTGCCAATGAACGTTATGCTTGTCGGCTCCCCCTCTTCATTAAACCCGTTGGGAACAACGACGCAGGGATGGCCGGTGAGGTTGGTCAAAAGCAGGTTATCTCCTTCAAAGGTCGGGGCAACATAAACGTCGATGCCGGACATCAATTCGGCCATCTGCTCCACTAGAAGAGTCCGCAGACGATTGGCCTGAATGTACTCTACCGCAGGAATTAGACGGGAGCTGCGAAACACATTCGGCCAGGCGTTTTTAATCTGGCGGACCAAAAGGTCATCCCGGTTCGAGCGAGTGAGTTCGTCAAACGCCGTCGCTGCCTCCGCATTGAGAATTATCTGCAAGGCGTCAACTGGCAGGTTCGGCAATTCAACCTCGATCAGATTGGCACCGAGTTCACGAAGCGTCGGCAAGGTGGCAGCGTTTTGCTCCTGATAGGTTGTATCCTTCTCGAAATCTTCCTTGAGATAGCCAATACGCAACTTCTCAAGATCAATGCGGGGCGTATAGTTGAAAGCAGCGTCAATCACCGTTTGATCGACCGCGTCCGGTCCCCGGATAGCCTCCAGCACCAGCGCACAGTCTTCAACCGTTCGGCAGATTGGCCCTATTTTGTCCATCGACCAGCTCAGGGCCATGGCGCCGGCGCGACTGACGCGGCCGAATGTGGGTCGAAGGCCAGTCACGCCGCAACGCGTTGACGGCGAAACAATCGAACCCCATGTCTCCGATCCGATGGCAAACGGTACCAGGCCAGCCGATACCGCCGCCGCGGAGCC
>LIZU01000045.1 GCA_001302725.1 candidate division Zixibacteria bacterium DG_27 | reverse complement strand
GGGCGGATATCGTTTTTAAGCCCTGGTCATCGGGGCACCACACTTGGGGCAGGCTACCTGGTTGCAGGGGGTACCCATTTGATGGGGAGCCTTTGCTCCACAGGAGGGGCAGACACATTCTCCACTCGGCCCCATGCCCCGACCGCCCATACGACCTCGACCTCCTCCTCTGCCACCACCGCGACCCATTCCTCTTCCGGTACCGGGTCCCTGACCCATTGGTCCAGTTCCATCTCCTCTCGGCATTGAGATTCTCCCTTCCTTCTGATCTGTTCTCTGGAAACCTGAAGGTTTCCGCTACTCTCTGTTGCTGTTTTATGGAAGACCGAAGCCTTCCGACACATCCTAATCTGGTTTAAACAGGCGACTGTCCTCCCCTCATCCCGAAGTGACCGGGGACAGAGGCATTGGAGAGGTCCTGGAGCTTTCCCTCTTTGAACGACTTCAATGACTCCTCAATGGTCCCCGAGGCGCCGCCGTAGACTTTGATGCCGGCGCCCTGGAGGGTCCGAAAGGCGTTCGGTCCCACATTTCCGGTAACCACCGCCTCCACGCCCTTATCGAGCACGAGTTGGGAGGCCTGAATACCTGCGCCTCCACCGGCCCCGACGGCGGGGTTTTGAACCGCCTCGAAGGAATCGGTCTCACTGTCAACAATCAAGAAGTAGAGGCATCGCCCGAAGCGAGGATCCACCTCGGAGCTCAGTTGATCTCCTTGAGAGGTAATTGCAATTTTCACGGTTGATTCTCCTTTTATGATCGGGGGGAGGAAAACCTCCCCCCTCTCTTGTGCTTAAGCGACTTTGTCACCTTTGTCGCTGGCTTTGGCCTTTTTCAGCTCATCCAGCCTGCCGCGCAACTCGCCTATCTCCTCTTCCAGAGCCTTGATATCATCCTGAATAACGATCCTTTCCTGCTCTGGAGTCATGGGCGGGTAACCGTAGTCCGAAGGATAAGCTGGGGCGTACCCCGGGTAGGCATAAGTTGGGGCATAAGCCGGGGCATATCCGGGATAGCCATATCCCCAGCCTCTCCAACCCCAGCCGCGACCTCCTCCCCAGGCGCGGCCGCGACCGCCACCCCGGGGGAAACCGCCTCTGCCGACTCCGTAGAAGCCTCCACCTCTGAATGGGGAGACACCTCCCGGCCAGCAGAAGCCCATGCCCCGACCGGTGCGGGGACCCATACCAACCGGTCCAGTTCCGTCGAATGCTGGCATCTTCACTCCTCCTTTCTTTCAGTTTCTTGGATGAACACGTTTACAGAGATCTCAAATCATTCTCTTCCCCAGCTGGGGAAAGCTGTTTGCCTGCTTAGAGACATCATCTCGGAGGCCCTCCCCAGCCTCTGTGACCGCGGCGACCTCTCCGCCTTCGACCCCGTCCGCCGCAACGGTCCAGCATACTGTTGACATACCCACTCCCACACTGGGGGCAGTCCGGAGGTCGCGGAAAACCAGGAGAGACCTCCCAGTTGTAATCACACTCCCGACAGTAGAAGATTGCCTCCGGCAGAGCGTAGCTCCCACCCTCTATTCTCAAGGCGTCGCCGTTTACTAAAGCCTGCGCGATCTTTCTGTGCGCCGACTCCAAAATTCTCCCGAAGGTCTGGCGAGAGATGTTCATCTGTTGAGCCGCTTGTTCTTGGTACAATCCTTCGAGGTGGGCAAGGCGAACTGCCTCTAACTCGTCCACGGTGAGGTTGATCTCCCCGAGGTCTCTCAGGGGAATGCCCTGAGGCTTGAAATAGCTGGCTCCCGGCTCCCAGTTGACCCATCTATTCTTTCTCGGTCGGGGCATGTTATCACTCGTCAAGTTTATCCTGTAACCAGCCGGAGGAGGCCTCCGGGACGGCATCAAACTTGGGGACGTAAGGCTTGATATCCAGAAGCGGGGTTTTGTCGAGCATGTCGACCCCTGAGACCTCAAGTTTGTTTCCGCTCTTTTTGAGCAGTTGCACCACCGTCAATCCAATCGGATTGGGGCGGCACGGATGGCGTATGGCGAAAATACCTCTCTTCTCTTTGCCCAGATAGGGTTTCGCCACCAGCTTCGGCCCTCCGGAACAGTGGAAATGGTAGAGAAGGATTATGTGGGAGAACCGCTCCAGATCTTTCAGACCCTCCGAAAACTCCGGATAGACCTCCACCGTCCCTTTGACTTGTGATTTCAGCCTTCCCTGGATAGGAGCCTCGTTTAAGTCCTTGTATGGAGTGTGAATAACTCCGATCGGCTTTAGTTTTATCTCCATATTCTCCTCGAGCAGTTATGAGCATATGCCCATTACCACCACCAATCTATCGACAGATTTCAGCTTGTCAAGAGGGAAAATGAGTTTTTTTCAGGGGAAGGGTTTTGCACCCCGCTTGAGCAGAGGGAGCTTGCTTTTGGAGACCTGAAGGTCTCCGCTACAACCATCTTCGGACACAGCGGCAGAGGCTACCAGGCTACCCCTAGTGGTTCACCGTTCACGGTTCACAGTTCACAGAGACTCCCTGTTCCCTGTCTACTGTCTGCTGTTTGCTGTCTACTGTTTGCTGTCTACTGTTTGCTGTTTGCTCAGGGCGAGGAGCGGGGAGGTTATAGTGTTTCCAGTATTCGCTTGTAGCTGTCGTATCTGCTTGCGTGGATTTTTCCGCTTTGCAGCTTCCCCTTGACAGCACAACCGGGCTCGGTGAGATGCATGCAATCGTTGAACTTACAGCCGCCGAGGCAGTCCTCGAATTCCGGGAAATACCAGGCTAACTCCTGTTTGTCGATGTCCCAGAGACCAAGCTCCCGCAAGCCGGGGGTATCGGCCACAAAGCCGCCGAAGTCAAGAGGATGAAGCTCTATGTAGGAGGTGGCATGCTTACCTTTAAGGGAATAGGTGGAGATCTCTCTGGTGACGAGCTTAAGCCCCTCCTGAATGGCGTTGAGAAGCGAGGATTTCCCGACTCCGGAGTGTCCGGCTAAAACCGAGATTCTGTCTTTCAGACAGTCCTTGAAATCTTCTAATCCCCTCCTCTCGGGGACGCTGGTGAAGATCACTTCATATCCCAAATCGTGGTAGGGAAGCAATCTCTCCTTGTACTCCTCCCCTTCCGCCAGATCGATTTTGTTGATACAGATTGCGGGCTGGAGTTCCCCCTTTTCGGCGGCGATCAGAAATCTGTCGATCGCTCTGGTTTTCAGCAGGGGAAGCTTGACGGAGGCCACGATTATCATCTGCTGGATGTTGGCGACTAAGACCTGCTCGCCGCGGTGAAGCTCCACCTCCGGGCGGGAGAGCTTGGTCTCCCGGGGGAGTATCTCCTCGATCACCCCGGAGGCCTCATCGGTCAAGGTGACCATGACCCGGTCTCCGACCACCGGAAAAGCCCCCTCTCCTGAAGTGCTCGCGGGGAGATCGGCTTTTTTGATTCTGAATTTCCCGCGGAAAAAGCAGGTAAACGTTCGGGAGCCCACAAGGACGTTAAAAGAAGAGCCCACCGCCCTGGTGACGATGCCCTGAACTCGGGAGTCTTCTTTACTCTCCTTTTTGCTCACGTTATACGATTTCTGCAGACTGCAAAAAGGTCGCTACTGCCCCGAGGCAAGGTCGCGACCTGGTGGCTTAAGATGACGGTGTTGACTGTTCTTTAAATCCAGCAGGTTGCTTCAATCTCCACAACTGTACGCTTAATCCTAGTTTCGAATCGCAAACCCATCCTCCCCGAAAATCGTGGTTGACTTCCACTTCTCGATAAAATATACTCTCAGTGATTGTAACTGTCAAGGCTGGCCGCTCAGTGAGCGGCGAGGAGTTGATGGTTAATAGTAGATGGTGAATGGTTCACAGGACAAGGTTGAAGGCTGGCACGGGGGCGGCTGTCCTGTCTACTGTCTACTGTCTACTGTTTTGTGAGGTGACGGAAACGTGGAGAACAGAGAAAAACTGCTACAGCTCCTGAAGGAAAAGGCTCTTCGTTTCGGGCAGTTCGTTCTCGCCTCCGGCAGGAAATCGGACTATTATATCAACGGCAAGCTGGTCTCGTTAGATCCAGAGGGACTCTATCTGCTCTCGGAGATAATACTGGACCGCGTTAAGAATGACAAAGTCGATGCCATCGGAGGCATGACCCTGGGTGCTGACCCGATGGTGGGAGGCGTCATCGTCCTGGCGGGACAGAGAGGTCTCCCCTTGAGAGGTTTCATCGTCCGCAAGGAGCGCAAAGGCCACGGCACCGAAAGCCAGGTGGAGGGAACTCTCCGCAAGGGAGATCGGGTGGTGATAGTGGAGGATGTGTCCACCACCGGTGGCTCCTCTCTTAAGGCCATCAAAGTTGTGGAGGAGTTGGGCTGTCAGGTCGTCAAGGTTATCGCCCTTCTGGACAGAGACGAAGGGACAAGGGAGAACTTCAGCAAGGGAGGATACAAGTACGAACCGATATTCACGACCAGCGATTTGGGGATTGAAGCGTAAGAGCCGAAGACCTCAGAACTCAATATCAAGGGCAAGTGGACTTTCACTAGATGGGTAATAAAATGATAAAGGCCGAGCGACACCCGGAACTTTCGGTAGAGAAACTGCGCTGGAGATGTGATCCCAGGCAGTTCCATTTTAAGACTACTGAGGAGCTGATGCCCTGCGAGGGGATAATCGGGCAAAAGCGGGCTGAAAACGCCATCCAGCTGGGGCTGGAGGTGAAAGGGAGGGGCTACAACATCTTCGTCACCGGTCTGGTCGGCACCGGCAGAACCTTCACCATAAAGCATCTGCTGGAGAAGTTGGATAAGGGGAAGGAGCTGCCGGATGACATCCTGTATGTTAACAACTTCTCCAATCCAGACATGCCACGCGCCATTACCCTTCCCACCGGGAAGGGATGCCAGTTCAAAGCCGACATGGAACATCTGGTCACCTCGCTTTTAAAGACCATCTCCGGGATCTTCGCCAGCGAGGAATACAAGAAGAAGCGCAAGGAGATTGTAGAGATTTACAAACAGAAGCAGGCCGAGATCATCGAGGCGTTCGAGAAGAGGGTTGCAGAGGAGGGTTTCGCTTTAGTTCAGGTGCAGATGGGACCATACGTCAAGCCTGACCTCCAACCGCTGCTGGAGGACAAGCCCGTGGGGTTCAAGCAACTGGAGAGCATGGTGGCAGAGCAGAAGTTTCCCGGGGAGAAACTCGAACAGCTCAAAAAGGTGTATGATCAGCTCTATTCCCAGATGGAAACCTCCTTTGCCGCCACCAAAGAGATCATAAAGGATATGGAGGAGAGCTTAGAGTCCCAGGACAAGAGGCTTCTGGTCCCCATAATCGAGGAGATGATAGCAGAGGTCAAAAGGAGGTATACTTACAAATCGGTGGCAATCTACCTCAACGAGGTCCAGGAGGATGTAATTGCCCATTTGGACTTTTTCCGGGAGCCGAAGAGGGAGGAGCCGGCGGGGCCGCAGATGTTCATGGGAGCTGCGCCTGAAGACCCCCTGAAAAACTATCGGGTCAACCTCCTCATCGACAACTCCAAAACTGAGGGGCCACCAATTATCATCGAGACCTCCCCCTCTTACAGGAACCTCTTTGGAACCATCGAGAGGGTGATGGAGAGAGGTGGGGTCTGGAAGACCGATTTCACCATGATAAAGGCCGGTTCGGTTCTGAGAGCCAAGGGCGGTTATCTGGTGATGAACGCCCTGGATCTTCTCCTGGAACCGGGGGCCTGGCCGGCACTTAAACGAGCCCTTAGGTTCGGACAGGTGGAAATAGCGTCGTTTGACCCCTTCTACTTCATGGCCTCCACCGGCTTGAAGCCGGAACCGATTGAAGCTGAGTTAAAGGTTGTTCTCATCGGAGAGGAATTCCTCTATCAACTTCTTTACCATCGGGACGAGGATTTCAAAAAGGTCTTCAAGATAAAGGCCGAATTCGACAGCGTCATGCCCAGAGATGACAAGATCATCTGTGAGTATGCCTCCTTCATCAGGAAGATAACTACAGAGGATAAGCTTCTACCTTTCAACCCCGAGGGAACCTCAGCGGTAATTGAGTTTGCGGTCAGACTGGCGGGAAAACATAGCAAAATCACCACCCGATTTACGGCGCTTTCCGATTTGATTCGGGAGGCCTCCTATTGGGCTCAGAAGGCCAAAGCCAAAAGCGTAGCCGCCGCTCACGTGGAGAGGGCCGTCAAGGAATGGAAGAAAAGGCACAGCCTCACCGAGGACAAGGTTCAGGAGATGATTGAGGAGGGCGACATCTTGATAGACACCAAGGGAGCCAAGGTTGGACAGGTCAACGGGCTTTCGATTTACAGCATTGGGGAATATAGCTTCGGCAAGCCCACCAGAATCACGGCCCAGACCTCCCTGGGTCGTTCTGGAGTAATAAACATCGAGCGGGAGGCAGAACTGTCGGGACCAACTCACAACAAGGGAGTTCTCATTCTCACCGGATACCTCCAGGGTAAATATGCTCAGGACAAACCTCTGGTTATGAACGCCTCCATCTGTTTCGAACAGTCCTATGCCGGTGTCGATGGTGACTCCGCCTCCTCCACGGAGATTTATGCCATCATCTCCAGCCTGGCGGAAGTATCCATCAGGCAGGATCTGGCGGTCACCGGCTCGGTCAACCAGAAAGGCGAGATTCAGCCTATCGGAGGGGTCAATCAGAAAATCGAAGGGTATTTCGACGTCTGCAAAGCTCGAAGGTTAACCGGCAACCAGGGAGTCCTAATCCCCCATCAGAACGTGGATGAATTGATGCTGGAGCGGGAGGTCGTGGATGCGGTGGAGGCAGGAAGGTTTCACATCTATGCCATCAAGAGCATCGACGAGGGGATAGAGATTCTGACCGGGGTCAAGGCCGGGGTGAGAAAGAAAAGCGGTGAGTTCGAAGAGGAGACCATAAACCATCTGGTGGACCGAAAGCTGAAAGGGCTGGCCGAGAGCTGGAGAGCCTATATCGGCAACGAAAGCGCAACCTGATGAGCAGGGAACAGGAGACCGGCGAGAGGAAACCGGGAACCGGAAACAGGACAAGGATTCTCTGTGAACCGTGAAAAGTGAACCAAACGGGGTAGCCCTGGGGCCTCTGTCCCAGGGAGGAGCTTAATTACCTCTGCTGTGATAATTGAACCCCTCTAAAACGTCATCCACTATTAGCACTGACGACCCACCATTAACCACTAACCACTCATCACAGTCTCTTGGATGAGAAAAGCGTCGCCTCTCTGTATATCTCTTCTCTTAATGCCAACAATCGTAGTAACTCTTTCATGTCATGAGGCACCTCCGCCGGTTTTCGACGAGATGGAGGCTTTCAGATTTCTGGAGGCGCAATGCTCCTTCGGCCCGCGCAATCCGGGATCATACGGTCACCAGAAGTGTCTGGATTATCTCCTCCAACAACTTGGGGCATGTGCCGACACGGTGTTCAACCAGGAATTCACTCACATAGAGTATTCAACTGGGTCGGAGGTCAAATACACAAACCTGATTGTCCGTTTCCACCTGAAGAAAGAGCGGAGGCTTATTCTCTGCGCCCACTGGGACACTCGCCCTTTCGCCGATGAGGATCCGGACAGCTCCAATTGGAACCGACCGATTCTGGGCGCAAATGATGGCGCCTCCGGGGTGGCGGTTCTCCTGGAGATCGCAAAGATTTTAGGGGATAAGAAGTCCCGATATGGCATTGACATAGTGCTCTTCGACGGGGAGGATGGCGGTCGAAAGG
>LIZU01000044.1 GCA_001302725.1 candidate division Zixibacteria bacterium DG_27 | reverse complement strand
TTGGACCTCCACCTGGTCTGACACTCTCTCATAGCAGTGGGGGGTGATTTTCATCTCTCCGCTTCCCGCCTGATCAGCCGCCCGAAAGGTGAGGTTGACGTCCCTCCCGAGAACGATGTGTTCCAGCTTGCTTTCGGCCTCCCCAACGCTGGCGGACAACAGGGTTCCGGAGTTCACTCCCAGGTGTAACTCTAAGGGAAAAACCCCCTGGCTTGTTTCCACCAAGCGGTTTTTGCGCATATGCTCCTGCAAAGCTCTCCCGCAACGGAGGCTATCGAGAGGGTGATGGTCGCCGCGAAAGAACACCAAGACCGCATCCCCCCCGAATTTGAGAATGTCACCACCGTGTCGGAAGATGATCCGGTTGAGGGTGGCGAAGGCCCGGTTCATTATGGAGGTTAGCTCTTCCGCTCCCCTTTTGCCGGAGGCTGCCAGCTTCTCCGATACGGCGATAAATCCAGAGATGTCTGCAAAGAGGAGGCTGCCTGGGAAGAAGTCTGCGAAAACAGATTGTCCCCCAGGTCGCTTGAATCTCTGCTGGATTAGCAACCTTGGCAGATACTTACTTACCGACTCCAGTAAGCGGAGCTGGCTCGAACCTCCCATTTTCACGAGATATATCCAGTCTTGTAGGCAATAACGCGGAAGAAATACAGCACCGCTACGTGCATAACCTGGTCAAAGTAATAGGTTTGCTTGGTGTCGGGGAGGAGGTGGAGCTTGGAATAGTCCTGGATCCAGTGTATGACGAAGATGACCAGCAGGCTCACTCCCATGAACTCCCAGGCGAATTGCGCTGGGGTCTCGACCAGATAGTATATGAGCAACACCGCGGCGATGCTCAGGGTGTAGGTGACAACATGCCTGGTTAAGACTACGATAGAATTTCTCTTATTGCCGGCGGTCTCGTCGGATTGCATCCCGTAATCGCCTAAGTAGTGTCCTAGAAGTAGGTACAGTATCGGGTCCATGGTTCCACTCAGGAAATCCTGACTTTCTCCGAAGAGGTGAATTCTTTAGGTTTCAACGTTTCGACTGGCCGCTTGATCGGCAAGAGGACTGTAAAGGTGGTGCCCACTTCCTCCTCGGACTCTACCGAGATCTCTCCCCCGTGAACCTGCACAACTCGCTTGATCGTCAGAAGCCCAAAGCCGTGCCCCTTTGGCTTGGTGGTGAATCGCTTCTCGAAAAGGTGGTCAAGATGTTCCCTTTTGATGCCGGCGCCAGTGTCGGTTACCTCTATTTCCACCATCCCCTGCTGAGGCAGAAAACGTGTTGAGACTGAGATCTCTCTTTTTCTGGATTCAACGTCCGAGAGGGCGTCGGCGGCGTTGTTGAACAGATTGTAAAAGAGCTGTTGCAGGCGGTTAGGGTCGGCTTGAATTGCCGGGAGGTTTGGGTCCCAGGAAGTCCTGAAATGGATCTGGCGGAAGCGTGCCTGGGGTTTGATGAACGCCAGCTCGTTATCCAAAAAGAGGCTCAGATTGCAGGGAACGAAATTGACCTTCTGTTGAGAGAGGCTCATAAGGTTCTCGGTGAAGAGAGTCATCTTGTCAATGGCTTCCCTCATGGCTCCCAACTTTTCCTTTATTTTGAGGGATTCCCCCTTGGCCATAGCATAGGGCAGAAGTTCCAGATTCCCCCCCAAGATGCTGATGTAGTTGTTGAGTTCGTGGGCGACCTCGGCGGCCATCTCTCCTCGGGAGGCCATCTGCTCCAGCTCTAGAGCCTGTCTTTCTAAATTCTTCTCCTCGGTTATGTCGTCGATTATGGCCAGAGCTCCGATCGTCAGCCCCCCTTCATCGCGAAGGCCGGTGGCGGTAAGCTGGGTCAGAAAATAACTGCCGTCTCGCCTCTGGGCAGTGATCTCCTCCCGCACCAAGAGGTTTTGCCTCAGTGCCCGGTCAATACTCTCCTGGAGCGAGCTATGAGCAGTTTCGGCGAACAACACTATGGCGTTTTTCCCTTTTACCTCCTCCAGGGGATACCCGAAGAATCGAGTCGCGGTCTCGTTGAAAGTTACTATTTCTCCTTTGGGGTCAGTGACGATGATAGCGTTCGGGGTGGCAGAGATGATTCGATCCAGAAACTCTTTAGCCTCCTGAAGCTGCTGGTTGCTCTTCTGGAGTTCGGAGGCCAATCGCATCTGGAGGTCGTAAGCCTCTCGCAGTTCCCGATTCTTCCTCTTCAAATCCTCTATCAGGTGGAGGTCTGACTCCCGCAGTCGGTAGGACAAAGCTCCCATTATCTGATTAGCCAGGACCGGATTTGACCCCAGAAGGGAGAGAAATCTCTGCTTGGGCAGTTCTAACATCTGACACTCTTGGACGGTTTTGGCACTGGCAAAGCGGGGAGCATTCTGGATTAGTGCCATCTCCCCGAAGAAATCTCCGGATCCCCTCACCGCCAGAGTGACCTTGTCACCCCCTTCGGCGGACTCTTTCTGAATCTCGACCTCGCCGGAGATAATCACGTAGAAAGTATCCCCCGAGCTGCCCTCCTCGAAGAGAAGATGATCTGCGGGATAACGCCTCTTCTCCATAAGCCTGGAGATATTATTCAGTTGCTGGCCGCTGAAGCGGGCGAAAATCGGGATGCTCGCCAAAAGCTCTGTCATCAGCTCGGACATGGGGTCATACCCTTGACTCTACGGTGTGATTCTCCCGAATAATTATCGACAGAAATCCTGGGGTCATTATCGGCAAGGTGTCGATTTGACTATAAAAAAACTCTAGGGGGAAATCGGGATCGGGAAGGGCACCGGGTGGTATGAGATGGCGCGCTTTCAGCCCCCCATGAACTGGTTTTTGGCTGAACGATTTTCCTTGACAACAGTGTCGGATTTTGAGATATTTTTTGTGAAAAATGTAACTTGCTTGCTGCACGCCTTGAAGGAGCTTATCCTATGGTGACCTCTAATGTAAGCAAAACTGCCGGGAGCCTTGTCTCCCAATGGACTTTTGCCGGTCGTGCCTTGGAGCTTGAGAGCTCCGTAATCAGGGACATCTTGAAAGTTACCTCCCAGCCGGAGGTTATCTCTTTCGCCGGGGGCCTGCCGGCGCCGGAGCTTTTCCCCATTGAGGGCTTGAAGAAAGCGTGCCAGAAGGTGTTGGAGGAGATCGGGCCTCCTGCCCTTCAGTATTCCCTGACTACCGGAGTTCCCCCGCTCAGGCGTTATCTGGCAGGGAGGGTTTCAAAACAGGGGTTCGAAGTTGACGAAGCCAACATCCAGGTAACGGCAGGTTCCCAGCAGGGGTTGGATTTGGTGGGGCGGCTCTTCCTGGAGCCGGGAAGCGTGGTAATTACCGAAATCCCCACTTATCTGGGAGCTATCCAGGCCTTCAATTTCTACGGGGCCAAATATGTCTCCGTCGACATGGATGAGAATGGAGTGCTGATTGACCAGCTGGAAGACAAGGTGAGAGCATCCAAACCTCGCATCATATATATCGTCCCGAACTTCCAGAACCCCTCCGGAATCACCTTAGCGGAGGAGAGGCGTCACCAACTGGTGGAGATTGCCAAGCGTTACCAGGTCCCGATCATTGAGGACAATCCCTATGGGGAGCTGCGTTACGCCGGTAAGGAGGTTTCTTCCATCCAATCGATCGGAGGGGATTATGTGATTCAGCTGCAGACCTTCTCCAAAATCATCTCCCCGGGCTTGAGGATCGGCTGGATATCTGCCTCCAAGGAGATAATGGCCTTGGTTGAGAGGGTAAAACAGGCAACCGACCTGCACACCAATACTTTCTGCCAGTATGTAATAACGGAGTTTGCCAAAGACGGCTCCTTGGACAGGCACATCGAGGAGCTGAAAGTTGCTTACAGCGAGAGAAGGCAAGTTATGTTGGACGCCATGCAGGAGCACTTCCCGGAGGAGGTCAAATGGACCAAGCCGGAGGGTGGTCTTTTCCTCTGGGTGGAGTTGCCCCGGGGAATGAACTCTGCTCAGCTTCTGGACAAGGCTGTTGAGAAAAAGGTGGCCTACGTTCCCGGTTCCCCATTTTATGCTCAGACTATAGGTGAAAACACCATGCGCCTCAACTTCTCCAACGCCTCCCCGGAGAAGATCGTCGAGGGAATAAGGAGATTAGGACAAGTCTTTAAGGAGAACCTGCCGAAGAAATCTTGAAAAGCGCTCCCTTTCATCGAATCTGAGGGGCTACTTTTCGATTCGAGCTGGAGGAACATGGCACCGATATTGAAATTGGACGACCATGACGAAGAGAAGGAGATCGAATTCGAACTCTCGTGGCTTCTGTCCCTCTCGACTGAGCAGAGGTTCGATTTGATGTTCAAGAAGAGTAGGGAGCTAGTCGGACTTCTGGAAGCAAATGGACACCGAAGGTCTCCTGAGATTATTAAAAGAACATAAGGTAGATTTCGTGATAATAGGGGCGACGGCCTTCCCGGTATACGGGTATGCCCGGGCAACCTTGGATATTGACATCTTCATCAGACCGGTGCGTTCGAATGCCGAAGGAGCTTTGCAGGCCTTGAATGAGTTCGGATACGACATGACCGACGTTACCGTCGACGATCTTGTGACGAAGAAGCTGCTGATCCGCCAGTATGCGGTGGAGGCCGTTATTCACCCCTTTGTGAAAGGGGTGACCTTTGACCGAGTCTGGGAGAACAAAGTCGAGGCAGAGTTCGGGAAAACAGCAGTGTTCTTTGCTTCTCTGGATGACCTCATCGAAATGAAGCGAGCCTCAGCAAGTCCTCAGGATCTGCAGGACCTCAAATATCTGATGAGGCTGAAGGAAAAGGGAGAGTGAAATAGATTCCTTTGCGGGGGCAGCTTCAATCCGGAACTGGCGTGAACTGGCGGGCTTAAGGCTGTGCCGCAGGAATGCAGCTGGCAGCTACTTTGCTCTTCGCGCTTGCCGGTATCTTTTGAAAACCTCGAAGAATTTGTATTTTCTGCTGACCTCTTCGAAGGTAGCTCCAAACTCCGCTCCCACCAGCACTATGAAAGCGGAGTAGAAAATCCACAGAAGCATCACCACCAAGGTGCCGAAGGAGCCGTAGACTCTTTCCAGGTTGGTGTAGTGCTTGATGTAAAGGTCGAAGAGGAACTTGGCGATCTCCCAGGAAATCCCCGCGAAGAGCGCCCCCGCCAGAGCCGCGGAGGTGGGGACTCTACGGTGGGGGATGGCCTTGTAGAGAAGAAAGAAAAGCAGTATCCCCAGACAGAGGGGGATGCCGACCTGCAGAATCTTGGTGCCGTAGCCGATCTCCTGCAGGCTGACGTTCAGAAGCGGTATGGTCTGATGGGTTACGATGGTATAGAGCGCGGTCAGGAGAACCGAGGCCACCAGGACGACAACCGAGAGGGGCACCAAAACTATCGAGAGAAGCTTGCTTTTCAAGTAAGGCCTCCCTTTGTCCACCCGCCAGACGACGTTGAGGGCGTTCTCGATTACCGAGAAGATCCGGGAGGCTGCCCATACCAGGCCGAGGATACCGATAACCCCAAACACCGCCTTCTTCCTGACGAAGCTGGAAAGGAAGCCAGTTATATCTGAGGCCGAAGCGGGAATGACCTTGATTAAAAGATCCAGAACTTTCTGAAAGGCGACCGTCGAGGATTCGAGGACATAGCCGGAAATAGCGGAGAAGATCAGGAGTAGCGGTATGATGGACAGAATGGCGTAGAAGGAGATAGCGGCCGCCATGATGGAGACGTTGTCCACAAAGAAGGTATGAACGTAGGTGCCTTTAATCAGGCTCCAGCAGAAACCCAAAGAATTCCGGAGTGAATCGGAGACTCTTTCCAAGTTCGGCTTCAAAGGAGAAAAGAGACGTCTAGATTAGGATAATAAAAGCACTGCAAACACACACAGACTCTGGCAAGCTGTCCTTCAGTTGTCACTTTCTCGGCTTGGTTGCTCCGAACCCGTTGTCGGGAATTTCGCATAGAATCCACGAAGAAGTCGGAGCAAACCTCGGACCCCACTCAAGTGGAGCTTCGGAGAGGTTTACTCCCGCTTGCCTCCTAAAAACAGCCCGATCGGCTCTAAGCTCTCCACGTGGTCGCAGATGACCTTGATGGCGGCGGTGATGGGAATCGCCAGAATCACCCCGATCGCTCCCCACAGAAGTCCCCAGAACATGGAGGCCACCAACACCGCCAGGGGATTCAAATCGACGGTGTCGGAGGTCAGCTTCGGGGTGATGAGGTTCGACTCCAGAACCTGAACCACCGCGAAAAAGATCGCCACCCACACCATCGGCATAACGGCTTTGGTTTGAATCCCGGCGACGATGATGGGGGGAACGGCGCCAATGAAGGAGCCGACATAGGGGATCAGATTCAAGAGTGCCGCCAGAGGTCCCCAGATGTAAGCGTAATTCACTTTGAGCAGAAGCAGACCGACTGTGAAGACAACGGCGAGCGCCACGGTGACGATGAATTTGACCACCATGAATCCCCGAATCTGATTGTTGATCTCCAGGAGGATGTCCTGGGTCACCCCCTCCTCAGATTTGCCAAAGGCGCGGGCGAGCTTCTTTCTGAAAATCTCCTGGTCGTTCAAGATGAAGAAGGTCAAGAATATTATCAGGAAGGAGGAGAAGAGAAAAGAGAGCGCTGAGCTTATCCCTTTGAAAAGATACTTGCTGGCGTCGGTCAGGGCCGAAGGCTTGACCTCAAGATTCTCAATGTCGGGGATGAGGTTGGGGAACCTCTCCTGAATCACTCCGGCGCGCTCCTTAAAATCCACCGAGAGCTTTGTGAGACCCTCTAAGTAGTGAGGCAGATCGACGGCCAGGCTCTGAACCTGTTGACCCAAAAGATAGATAATGGCAAAGAAAATCCCCACGGCAATCAGCATGACTATGACCACCGCCAGAAGGTGAGGGATTCTGATCTTCTTGAGGAGGCTAACTGCCGGACTCAAGATAAATGCACACGAGATGGCCGCCACTACGGGCACCACTATCGGACTGGCGAAATAACAGAAGGCCGCCGTCGCCGACAAAGCCAAGACCGGCATTGCCACCACCTGCAGGCTCAGAAGCCGGGTGGTCTTATCCACCAACTCCTTCTCGGTGGAAGGACTCCTCCTCGGGAAAAGCAGATCGCGGAAATCCTTTCGTTCAGGCTTTTCTTCTTTTTCTTCCATAGGACTTTTGCGGTGACGAGATTGCTCCTTCTTTTCTCCTGAATTCGACCTGTCACGCTTACAACTTAAGGGTTGGTCACAACCTGCCCCCGTGCGTTTCTATCAATTCCACAAATTCAGCCTCCTCCATTATCTGGATCCCCAGTTGGCGAGCCTTCTCGTACTTGCTTCCAGGGTCAGCCCCGACCACGACGTAGTCGGTTTTCCGCGAAACCGAGGCGGATACTCGGCCGCCCAGCTCTTCGATGGCGCTTTTGGCTTGCTCCCGGGTGAACTTCTCTAAAGCTCCGGTGAGCACGAAGGTCTTTCCGGTCAAGGGTAAGCTCCCCTCGATTTTCTTCTCCACCGGGAATTTCACTCCCCCCTTCTTGAGCTTCTCCAAAAACTCCAGATTCCTGGGGTCTTCAAAGAAATTGTGAATTGAGGTCGCGACCACCGGTCCTATCTCATGCACCGGCGTCAGACTCTCTACGGTCTGACTTTTCAGGTTGTCGAGGGAGCCGAACTGTCTTGCTAACACCTGAGCTAAATGATAGCCGACATTCCGAATACCTAATGAAAAAAACAACCTCGTCAAGGAGGTGGTTTTCGATTTCTCTATCTCCGAGAGAATGTTGGTGGCCAATTT
>LIZU01000043.1 GCA_001302725.1 candidate division Zixibacteria bacterium DG_27 | reverse complement strand
TAATCCGTGTTCTTATTCCGCAGGTGGGCTTTGGTCTTGACCCTCACTGAGGTACGAGTGCTTCAAGCCCTGCACTAAGTCGTACAGCCATTCGGTTATCGCAGCTACCAGCTCCCAGTGTTTATCCTCGACCTTTCCCGGGGTAGTCATCTCACCAAGTGCCATCAATCCCTGAATCGGCTGGGAGAGTTCGTGAGCGATAGAACTAGCTAGATCCCTGACCGCTACCAGCTTTCTGGCTTCCAGGGCCTTTCTCTCCAATTCACGCCTTTGGCTGACATCTAGGTAGACTAAGAGCCCGCCGGCAATCTCCCCATCCAAGTCAAAGCGTGGGACTCCAACGACATCGAAGACCCTCTTATCGCCAGCCTCTCCGAGGGGGAGACTCAAGTTCCGAGCTTCGAAAGACCTGCCCTCCAGCAGCTCCGCAAGCTTCCGCGAGAGCCCCGTTTTCAGGTTTGGCGGGTAGCTGGGAAAATCCTTTCCCAGAAGATCTTCTCGGGAGGTTCCCGGAGGTTCGAACTGACTCAAATGCCAGTCGTTGACGTCCACTACCGTCCCGTGGGCATCTAAGAGGATCAGGGAAGCGGGGAGGGCATTGAATATGTTGAGATATTTCTGCTCCGATTGCCGCAACCTGTCTTCCGAGTGCTGCAACTGCACCTGCGATTGCTGCAGCTTCTCCTGCAACTCCTGCAGGCTCTTTTCGGACCTGGTCAGCCCCTCCTCGGAGTCGCCCAACTTCACCTCCGACTCCTTGAGCTTCTCTTCCAGCTCCTCAGACTTCACCTCCCACTCCCACAGCTTTACCTGCAACTCCTCAAACTTCGCCTCGAACTCCTGCAATCTCCCCTCTAGCTCCTGCACCTTCCCTTCCGCCTGCCGCAACTTGCCTCCGGCCTGCCGCAACTTGGCTCCGGCCTGCCGCGATTTCGCTTCCGACTCCCGTGACTTTTTCTCTGATTCCTGCAACTTCCCCTTCAGCTCCCGCAGAGTTAGCTCCCACTCTTGCGACTTCACCCTTGACTGCTGCAGTTCGGCACTCCACTGGCGCAGGTTAGCCTCCGACTCCTCCAACTTCCCCTCCAACTCCCCCAACTTCTCCTGCGATCGCCGCAGACTCTCCTCTTGCTCCCGCAGCGTCTCCTCGGACTTCTGTGACTTCGCCTCCAGCTGCTGCACCTCCCCTTCTGACTCTCGCAGCTTTGCCTCCCACTCCCGCAGACTCGCCTCCTGCTCCCGCGACCTCGTCTCCCAGTCGCGCAAGCTATTCTCCGACTCCTGCAACCTTTCCTCTGTCTCCCTCAACTTCCCCTGCAGTTGCTCCGATTCCGCCTTTGCCTGCTGCAGCCTCTCCTCCGATTCGCCCGATTTCGTCTCCAGCTCCCGCAGTTTGGCCTCCCGGCTGCAGTACTTCTCTTCAGACTCCTTTAAACTGCCCTGCAATTCTTGGAGTTGAGCCCCCGACTCCTCTAACTTCCTCTCCAACTCCCCTGACTTCTCCTGCGACTCCCGCAGACTCTCCTCTTGCTCCCGCGACCTCGTCTCCCAGTCGCGCAAGCTGTTCTCCGACTCCTGCAACCTTTCCTCTGTCTCCCTCAACTTCCCCTGCAGTTCCTGCGATTCCGCCTTTGCCCGCTGCAGCCTCTCCTCCGATTCGCCCGATTTCGTCTCCAGCTCCCCCAGTCTGGCCTCCCGGCTGCGGAAGTTCTCCTCAGACTCCCGCAAACTGCCCTGTAATTCTTGGAGTTGAGCCTGCGTCTGTCGAGATTTCTCCTCCCACTCCCGGGACCTCTCCTCCAAGTCCTGCAGCTTCTTGCTCAACTGATGGGAGTTAGCCTCTGAGTCCTTTAGCTTCTCCTCCGATTCCTGCAGTTTCCCCTGCAGTCCCTGCAATCTGCCCTTCCACTGGGCTACTTCCTCTTGTGACTGTCGCAGTTTCGCTTCCCAACCCCGCAAGCTCTCTCGCGACTCACGCAATTTCTCAACCAGCTGCTGCGATCTGGCCTCCGACTCCTGCAGCTTTTCCTCCGCCCCACTCAGTTTCTCCTCTGACTCGCGTAATCCCTCCTGCCGCTGCCGCAGTTCTGCCTCCGACTCCCGCAACTTCTCCTCCCGCTTGTGCAGCTTTGCCTCCCACTTCTCCAACTTCCCTTCCAACTTGCGTAACTTTCCCTCCTCCCGGCGCGACTTCTCCTCAAGTTCCCGCGATCTGGCTTGCGACTTCTGCAGTCTCTCCTCAGACTGCCGCAACTTGCCTTTCAACTCCTGCAAGTTCGCCTCCCACTGATGCGTCTTCTCCTCCAATTCCTGTAAGTTTCTCTCCAACTCCTGTGACTTCTCCTCCGACTTGCGTAACCCCACCTCGGATTCCTGCAACCGCTCCTGTGTTTGCCGTAAGTTGGCCTCCGACTCCTCCAACCTCTCCTGCGACTGCTGCAACTCCCCCTCCAGTTCGTGGAGCCTGGTGTTAGCCCCCTCCAACTTGGACTCGGACTCCCTCGACCTCGCCTCCCACTCCTGCAATTTCTTTTCTGAGTCTTGCTGCTTCTCCTTCGATTTCTGCGACTCTTTCTCCAACTCCTGTGATTTCTCCTCCCGCTTGCGTAACGCCACCTCCGATTCCTGTAACCGCTCCCGTGTTTGCCGTAAGTTGGCCTCCGACTCCTCTAACCTTTCCTGTGACTGCTGCAGCTTCCCCTCCAGTTCCTGGAGCCTGGTGTTGGAGTTCTCCAACTTGGGCTCCGACTCCCGCGACCTCGTCTCCCACTCCTGCAATTTCTTTTCTGAGTCTTGCAGCTTCTCCCGCGTCCCCACCTCCGCGGTGACGTCCCTGGCAATGCCCACTCCACCGATTATCTTCCCGGCTTCGTCCTTCAAGGGAGCGTATCTGCTGAAGTGCCAGCGGTAATCCCCATCTTTGTGTTTGACTCTGTAAAAATCGGAGGTTGCTGTTGACCTTCCCTTCAGACAATCCTGAAAGGCGATCTGGGGAACTCCGAGATCCTCGGGGTGAACGATCTGCTGAAAACTACTGCCCAAAAGCTCTTGCGGCTCATAGCCGATGGAGTCAAATACTTTCCCGCTTAAGGAAGTGAAATGGCCGCTGGGGTCCAGTTCAAAGAGGATCTCATCATCGTTCTCAAGCAGGGCGCGGTAAGGCAGTTCGGACCCGTGGGATCGGGAGACCAGTTCGCTATTCTGGAGACAGGTCCCAAGAAAATAGCTGACGGTCTCAAGGAGATTCTCGTCCTCAATCGGCAAACCTTTCTCCTTGGTGCACAGAACCACGACCACCCCGAAAACCCGCTCAGGAGATCTCACCGGGGAGGCAATCAGGGAGTGACATCTCCCCAAAAATGAAAAACCCTCCTTCTTGGTGAGGGTTGAGACGCCGGGGCGAGAAACCGCCTTTGCGAAGAACTTCCTGCCATCGGTGTTGCAGAAAAGCATCTGCAGAACTCCCTCCGAGACAGGGCTGAATATCTGCCAGACGGATTTGTCTTTGTCAAGAAGACAGATTCCCCCGACCTTCTCCCCCAAGATGTCCAGGAGACGTCCCGCCGCGCTTCTCAAAACCTCCCCTGGAGCCACGGAGCTGGCTCCGACCGCGCCCACCTCCTGGCAGGCTTGAAGCGCTCTCAACAGGGGAGAAGTCAAAGAGGCAGTGCCTTCTTCGGAATTCGAATTCTCCTGGGGCGATGGCATCTCTGAGAGTTCCTCCGTTAGGGGTCAGTTATTCTATCGACTTCATAGGAGAAAACCTTCATCTCCATAAGGCAAAAGCCCCATCTGACACCGGAACTTGGCTCCCGTGGTGGTTCGGTGGAGGGTTAAGAGCATTAACCTGCAAAATAATCATACAGGGAGATCAACGTTCTCCAAGCAGGTAATGTCTCTTCAGGAACTACTCTTCCGCATTTGCGTAGTTCCTCCCCCCTCAGACTCCGGTTGGACTGAGGCAGGCTATTGGAGAAACTTCACCCCTCAAGCTCTGTCAGTTGAGTGACAGGGAGTGGCGGGCAGCAGCAGAACTGCCGCTTCACCAAGTCAATCGATATCGGTCAGTGGTTCCGCTGTCCCCGCGGATGCGTATACTGTTATGGTAGTACGAAGATAGAAGCGTGAGCTTTCAAGTTCTCACCTTTGGCCAGAATCTCTCCACGATCGCCGAGATATGCTCCATCTTTACCGGCTTTTCTAAAATCCCGGCGGCCTGGGAGATGACCTTTTCCCGCTCGATGGGGACGGAATAGCCGGTCACAAACACGAAGGGAAGTTCCGGCCACCTCTTCTGAACAACCTCGAAGACTCCGAAGCCGTCAAGGTCGGGCATATAGATGTCGCAGATGACCAGACCGAACTCTCCCGTCTCCAACCAGCTTACTGCCTCCCTGCCGCCGGCTGCAGTCGCCACCTCAAACCCTAACTTCCGGAGCATCTCCCCCAGTGCTTCCCTGATGATGATCTCATCATCGATGACCAGAACACGTCTGGGAGGTGCACTTTTCGGCCCCTTCAGAGAACCGTAGAAATCCAGGATTCTGTCCCGGAGGTAGGCTTTAGTTTTGACGGAGGTGATGTGCTTCAGTCTTAGCACCAGATCGCTAAGACGTTCGGTCAGCTCTACCACCTGTTCCCAGTGCTTGTGGTTGACCTCCCCCAGGGTGGACATCTCCCCTAAAAGCAACAATCCCTGAATCGGCTGGGAGAATTCGTGCGCGATGGCGCCGGCCAGATCCCTCACCGCCTCCAGCCTTTTGGCTTCTATGCTCTTTCTCTCCAATTCTTGCCTTTGACTAACGTCGAGGTATACCAGAAGCCCACCTACAACCTCCCCCTCCAAATTGAAGCGCGGCACTCCAATAACATCGAAAACTCTACTCTCGCTGGCGTCATCAAAAGGAACGATTAGATTCCGAGCCTCGAAAGACTTACCTTCGAGCAGTTCTGAAAGCCTCTGGCGGAGACCGGCCTCTGCGTTCGGAGGATAGCTGAGGAAATCTCTTCCCAGATAACTCTCCCGTGAGGTCCCTGGAGATTCGAACTCCTTCAAGTGCCATTGGTTGACGTCCACCACCTGACCTTGCAGATTTAGGAGAATCACCGAGGCCGGGAAGGTGTTGAATATGTTTCGGTATCTTTCCTCCGACTCTGTCAGCCTTCGCTCCCACTCCCTCCTCTCGGAGATGTCTCTCCCCACCCAGATGAACCCCAGCGGTTGCCCGGATCGGCCTTTTAGAAGAGAGATGTTCATCTCCACCGGGAATTTGACTCCCTTCCTGGTGATGAAGCCAAACTCGCGGTTGGAGATTCGCCCGTATCTTAAGACCGCAACCCTGCTCTGTTCGATTTTGTCAGCATCCTCGGGGCTTACGAAATTGTAGAAGCTTTGCCCCCGAGCCTCCTCGGGCTTCAGGCCCAAGGTGTCGACAGCGACATGGTTTAGGTCGACGATTTTCCCTTTCAGGTCGGTGACCGCGATCCCCTCCTGCATGGTCTCGAAGATCTCTTTCAACCGGGTTTCTGAAATTTCCAGCTTCTCGCGGGTTTCCATCTCGGCGGTGACGTCCCTGGCGATTCCCACTCCTCCGATAATCTCTCCGGCGGGGTTCCTCTGAGCGCTGTAGCTGGTGAAATGCCAGCGGTAGCCTCCCTCCCTATGTTTGACGCGGTAGAAGCCGGAAGTTGCTCCTGACCCTCCTCTCTTAACGTCTTCGAAGGCCGCCACCGGGATTCCGATATCTTCAGGGTGGATCAGCTGCTGGAAATTGCACCCCAGCAACTCTTCAGGCTCATAGCCGATGGAATCATAAATCTTCCCGCTGAGGAAGGTGAGGGCTCCGCTGGTGTCAACTTGGAACAGAATCTCGTCCACGTTTTCAACCAGAGCGCGGTAAGCAACCTCCGATTTCCGGAGTTTGGAGAAGAGCCTGTTATTCTGGAGACAACTTCCCAGGAAACTGCCGATACTCTCAAGTAACTTCTCATCCTCCGTGGAAAAACGGTCCTTCTTGGGGCTAAGGATAACCACCACCCCGAAAACCTCCCGGGCAGATCTCACCGGCGACGCAATCAGGGATTTGAACCTGCCCAAAAAGGAAAAAACCTCTTTCCCGGCAAGCATCGAGCTGCCGGAAGGCGAAACGACTTCGCTTAAGAGGTGTCTCCCCTCCTCGGAACCAACAAGCCCCTCTAAAACTCCTCCGGAAGGTTGGCTGAAGAGCTCCCACCCCGACCTATCTTGATTCAGAAGACAGATGCCACCAGTCTGCTCTTCAAGGATCTCAAGGAGGAATTCGACCGAGGTTTGCAGAATCTCCTTTCGATCCAGGGAGCTATCGGCGATGCGGGCTATCTGGCGGAAAGCACCGAGAGCTTTTACCACCGGGGAGTTGAGGGGGGGAAGCTGCTGGGAACTCGAGTTCTTCTCTAAAGATGACATCTTCGTTGGCTCCATCGTCGAGGGAGTCAGTCATTTCGATGGACTCCACAGGGTACACTTTCAGTAAGCGATGCTGGTGTGTATCGGAGAGCAGCTCAACTGCAATTAAGAAAGTCTTTTCGCGCGAGCGGTGATAGAAAGCTTGGCCCACCTTTGGCAGGATATTCCCCTCAGCAGCGGCCTCTGAAGCCTGAGAGACGCCTGAGGAATACTATATCTCCTGAAAAAGAGACTCTGGCTCTGCTATTCAGCTAATTCCCTTTTTTTCTTACTCTCCCTGATCAGCCTCCCTGCTTCCTCAGTGTCGGCCTGATGCGATGAGACAGCCCTCTTGGTCTCCTCCAGAATCCTCTTGTAGACCTCTTCCCGGTGAACAGGAATCTGAGTCGGTGCGGTAACTCCCAGGCGGACCTGTTTTCCCTGAGTGCCTAAGACCCTTACGGTGATCTCATCGCCAATGGCGATGGCCTCGCCTGTTTTTCGTGTGAGTATTAGCAACTGTCAACCATCCAAGTTTAGTAGCGTGTACCTTTTCTCACAATCTCCAATATTTGAACGTTGCAGATCTCAGTAAAGTTCCTCTCCGTTCCCGATTTGTCAGAGTGCAAACCTTATCGACAACAAGGTTCAACCTCTTGTGACTTCAGCGCCCTCCTCGGCCTCTCAGATAAAAATGGCCTCGCCTGTTTTTCGTGTGAGTATTAGCAACTGTCAACCATCCAAGTCTAGTAGCGTGTACGTTTTCTCACAATCTCAAAGAGTGAAAAGGTATCACCCTTAGCAATCTTGTTATTTCCGAATTATAGATAATGCATAATATAAAATACGCAATAGGGGAAATCCCCTTGAACGTTGCACACGCCAGTAAAGTTCCTCTCCTTTCCCGATTTGTCAGAGTGCAAACCCTATCGACAACAAGGTTCAACCTCTTGTGATTTCAGGGCGTCTTTCTGCTTCGCGGACAGATCGAGCGTTAGCCGTACGGCGATATTTCTCCATTGACCATCCCGTAGCCTAGCGCTATCTCTTCCCCGGGTCGGTGATCCCCATCACCTCCTCCTCCTCCAGAACCCGCCTTTTCGTCTTCTCCATCTCAGGGCCCCAGGGTGTCCGCTGCGAATCGTGGATGCCTCCGCCCGCGGGGCTTGGCGAGCTTTTCCGGTGGCAATACCCCAGCAGGTGGAGAGCAGACTCCTTCAGGTTGATACGTAGTTGCTAACCTGAGCTCCCTTTACTGCAGGACATGGATATTATTCTTCTTGCACATGTCCCTGAGTATCTTTGGCCAGACAGTGACGCTACACTCTCCGAGATGCGCCTTCTTTAGCAGAAGCATGTAGGTG
>LIZU01000042.1 GCA_001302725.1 candidate division Zixibacteria bacterium DG_27 | reverse complement strand
CCAGGGGTCGAGTTTGGAGGTCTCCATGCGGCTATTCTGCACTGCCTGCTGAGCCGCCGCCAGGGCATATTGTTGGTGGCTGTCCAGCCGCCGAATCTCTTTTTTGTCCAGGTAGTCTAGGGGATCAAAACCGTTCACCTCCGCGGCCACCTTGGTAGGGTAGGGGGAAACGTCGAACTTGGTCACCCTCCCGATTCCCGACCTCCCCTCCAGCAGGTTTTCCCAGTAAGTCTCGATATCGTTGCCGACCGGGGAAATGATGCCCATGCCAGTAATGACTACCCTTCTGTCTGCTGAATCTCCCTTCATCTCCGTTTTCGCGAGTCAAGTCCGGTCACAGATTCTTGAGATTCCGAATCATCGCTTCACGACCCGGTTTTTCTGTGAGGTTTTTTCTCTCCCCGCATACTGTTCTTCTCGGTTATTTATGCTGGTCGGTAAATCTTTTGAGGACTATACTGATATTGTGTCCCCCAAACCCAAAGGAGTTCAGGATGGCGTAGTTGACCTCCCGCTCCTGTTTGACGTTGGGGACGCAATTGAGGTCACATTCCGGATCGGGGACCTCCTGGTTCAGAGTGGGGTGCACCACACCGGTGTTCATAGTCATTAAGGTGGCGATCACCTCTACGCCGCCGGCGGCACCCAGAAGATGTCCTATAATCGACTTGGTGGAGTTTATGGCCATCTCATAGGCATGTTGACCGAAGACTTTCTTTATCGCTTTGATCTCGGATATGTCTCCCAGGGGGGTGGCGGTGCCGTGGGTGTTTATATAATCTACCATCTCCGGCTTTATTCCCGCCCCCTTAAGTGAGATCTCCATTGCCTTGGCGGCTCCCTCTCCCTCCGGTTCCGGCATGGTGATGTGGTATGCGTCAGCGGACATCCCGGCGCCGATAACCTCTCCGTAGATTCTCGCGCCTCTCTTCAGGGCGTGCTCAAGCTCCTCCAGGATCACAACCCCGGCGCCGTCCCCCATTACGAAGCCGTCGCGCTTTCCGTCGAAAGGACGTGAGGCTTTCAGAGGCTCCTCGTTGAAGTTGGTGGACATAGCCCGCATGGCGCAGAAGGCGGCCCAGGAGATCTCGCAGATGGCGTTCTCACTTCCGCCGGTGACCATTGCCTCAGCCTCGCCGCGCTTTATTATCCAGTAGGAGTCGCTCATGGCGTGGCTGGCGGAAGCACAGGCGGAAACTGCGGCGTAATTTGGTCCCTTTAGACCGTAACGCATCGCCACTAACCCCGCGGCGGTGTCACAGATGAGCATGGGGATGAAGAACGGCGAGATCCTCTTTGGCCCTCTGTTGATCAGAACCCGCATCTGGTCCTCGAAGGTCGCAATACCTCCGATGCCGGTTCCTATGATCACCCCGACCCGGTTGGGATCCATCTTGTCGATCTCCAGAGCGGAGTCCTTTAAGGCATCGCGGGCGGCCACCAGCGCATACTGCTGGTACAAGTCCAGGTGGCGGACCTCCCGCTTGTCGAAATGATCCAGGGGATTGAAGTCTTTGACCTCGGCGGCTACCTTTGTAGAATAGGGAGCGACTTCGAATCTAGTCACCTCGGCAACCCCAGAGTTGCCGGCTATTAGGTTCTCCCAATAGGTCTCAACACTGTTGCCGACCGGAGATACAACCCCCATACCGGTGATTACCACCCTCCTGTTCTGATTCATGATGCTCTACCTCGGGGTTACGATGACGACTTTCTCCTTTGTGAGAGGAAATAGCAGAGTGAGTCCCCAGACCGCACTTTCAAGTAAGGGCTTCAAGAGTTATTCCTTTTTCTGTTCGGCGGCACTGTTTATGTAGTTGATAGCCTCGCCTACGGTACGGATCTTTTCCGCCTCCTCGTCGGGGATCTCCATGCCGAACTCCTCCTCCAGCGCCATCACCAGCTCCACGGTGTCTAGGGAGTCGGCGCCGAGGTCATCCACGAAGGAGGCCTCGGTGGTGACCTGTTCCGGCTCCACCCCCAGCTGTTCCACGACGATATTCTTCACTCTCTCCTCAACGGACATCTTCGACCTCCAAAAGCTAACGAGATTACGTTATAATTATCTTCATGCTCGGTTTTCCCAACCTACATCAAAAGCCCGCCGTCAACGTGAATGACCTGCCCGGTTATGTAGGCGGCGGATTCAGAAGCCAGAAAACAGACCACCTCCGCAACCTCCTCCGGCTTCCCGGGACGCTTCATGGGGATGGACTTCAGGTAAGCCTCCTTGGCCTCCGGGGGCAGATCTGCGGTCATTTCGGTTTCGATATAGCCGGGGGCGACGGCGTTGACGGTTATGCCCCGTCCGGCCAACTCCTTTGCCGCCGACTTGGTCAACCCGATGAGGCCGGCCTTGGAGGCGGCGTAGTTGGCCTGTCCGAAGTTTCCCATTATTCCCACCACCGAGCTAATACTTATTATCCGTCCCCATCTTCTCTTGACCATCAGCCTGGCGGCGGCCTTGGTGCAGTTGAAACCTCCCTTGAGATTGACCTTGATCACCTTATCCCAATCGGCGTCAGAAAGTCTCAGGATCAGGCCGTCTTTGGCTATCCCGGCGTTGTTCACCAGGATGTCGACAGTGCCCAGCCTCGCCGCCACCGCTTCGAAAAGCTTCCCCACCTCGACGGCATCGGATACATCGGTCTGGTAGGGAAGTGCGGTGCAATTAAACTCCTTATCCAGCCTTTCGCAAGTATTTTTTGCGCTCTGGTAGTTGATGTCCGGGATCACGATCGCGGCTTTCAGAGAGGCGAACTTGCTGGCGATGGCGGCTCCAATCCCCTGGGCCCCACCGGTCACCAAAGCCACTTTACCCTCGAAATCGGTCACTTCTGCTCCTTTTCTTGGAGATTCACTTCTGTAGAGACTGCTCTAGGGCCTCCAGGTCTTCCGATTTGTCCACCCCGAGAACTCTCAACCCCTCTGCGCTCAGAGGCTTGTCCCCCTTGGGAGGGAAGGCCCTCTTCACCAGACCCTGCAAGACCTTTCCCGGGCCAACCTCCACGAAGGTGTCAGCTCCCAGCTCCACCATCCGCCTCAGGGAGGGATACCAGAGAACCGGAGAGGTGATCTGTCGTGAAAGCATCTGCCTCATTGTGTCCCCGTCGCTGACCGCCTCGGCGCTGACGTTGGCGATCACGGGAACGGAGAAGTGGGAGAACTTCAGGTTTTCCAGAACCTTCTCCATCTTGCCTCTGGCGGGCTCCATCAGCGGGGAGTGATATGCGCCTCCCACTTTCAGTGGGATGACCCTTTTGGCGCCAGCGGCTAACAGAAGCTCGCCGGCCTTCGCAACCGCTTCCACCTCTCCGGAGATGGCCACCTGCCCGGGAGAGTTGTAGTTGGCGGAGGTGGCCCCCTCCACCTTCTCCAGCACCTGCTGGACCTCCTGCAGTTCCATTCCCACCACCGCCGCCATGGTTCCCTTATCCTGGTCGCAGGCCTCCTGCATAAACCGACTCCTGTATTTCACTGCTTCCAAGGCGGATTTGAAATCCAAAGCTCCGGAGGAGAACAGTGCCGAATACTCTCCGAGGCTGTGTCCGGCCACGAAGTCCTTTTTCAGCCCTTTCTCCTTCAGAATTGAATCTAAGATGCAGCTGTGGACGAAGATCGCCGGCTGGGTATACCGGGTCTGCACCAGCACCTGGTTGGGACCGTTGAAGCAGACCTCCTTGAGATCAAACCCCAAGACCTCCTCAGCCCGCTTGAAGAGCTCCCGGGCCTGCTGAAAATCTGAGTGCAAATCGGAAGCCATCCCCACATATTGGGAGGCCTGTCCCGGGAAAATCCAAGCTACCTTGTTCAAATCCGACCCAGACTCAAAATCTCGAGGCTCTATTCTTGCTTCACAGTGGAGTTTTTGAGACTGCCGGGAGCGACAGCCGCGAACATATAACCATCGGAGAAAAGTCGTTTCCTGATGTGGTCGTTAACCTCATCGCTGACCATCCGGTGAGCGACCTTTATGCCGCTTGAGATGGCCTTCGGAGAGGAACTGCCGTGGCAGATGATACAGACCCCATCTATCCCTAAGAGGGGAGCACCTCCATATTCAGTGTAGTCTAAGGTCCTCCTGATGGAACGGAGGGCAGATTTGAGCAGTAAGACCCCAAGTTTCGCGAAGATATCCCTCTTTACGTGCCTTAGTGCCAAGCTGTTCAGGAAGTCCAGGATGCTGCCCGTGAATTTTAAAATCACGTTCCCCACGAATCCGTCGGTCACCACCACGTCCACCGCCCCTTTGAGGATATCCTGCCCTTCGATGTTGCCGACGAAGTTAAGAGAGCTTTCGGAGAAGAGCTTGTGCGCCGCCAGAATGAGGTCGTTGCCCTTGGTCGCTTCCTCTCCGATTGAAAGCAAACCGATCCGGGGATTCTCCTTGGAGTGAATGTAGCTTTCGTATATGGAACCCATTACCCCAAACTGTAACAGGTTTGCCGGCTTGCACTCGGGGTTGGCACCCATGTCCAGAACCGTGGTAACTCCTTTCTCAGTGGGGAAGCTGGTGGTGATGGCGGGTCGCAGGACTCCCTCCAGCCGCCCTAAGGTGAAAAGGGCCGAGGCCACCACCGCCCCGGTGTTGCCCGCCGACAGGATTGCGTCTGCATCCCCACGCCTGTGCAACCTCGAAGCCACCGCGATGGAAGAGGCTTTCTTTCTCCTCAACGCCTCCGTTGGTTTTTCCTCCATCAGGACCTCTTCGGGAGCATGTTCAATGTCGAAGGGCGGAGATTCCAACTTGGAGGTTTTGATGCATTCGGTGATTTTGTCGCGGTTGCCGACCAGGACTAAAGCGACCTTATCCCCGAGCTCCTGAGCGGCCAGATAGGCTCCCTGCACTATCGAAGCCGGGGCGTAATCGCCTCCCATGGCGTCAAGTGCAATGGTGACTTTGTGGTTCACGGGATACCTTAAACCTTTTTATCTACTTGGCCTCCTTGGGGGTGATTATCTCCTCCCCGTGGTACCAACCGCAGTGAGGGCAGATGTGGTGAGGCAGCTTTCCCTGATGGCAGTGGGGACATTCCACCACATTGGGCCTCTTCAGTTTCCAGTGGGTGCGCCTCTTGGCACCGCGACTTTTTGAATGTCTTCTCTTCGGTAGTGGCAAGGCACTCTCCTCAACTCAGCGACAAGTTGACTTAAACATCAAAGTAATTCTATCGGCAATCTTGGCGTTTTCTTTGGGTTTCGTAGAATTCGGTCGATTGTTGTCGTTCGGTGGAGACTACATCAATTCCTTCAGCTTACTCCAGCGGGGGTCGAGTTTCTGCTCCTCACACCGGCAGGTTTTGAGATTCAGGTTGGCTCCGCAGTGGCGACAGAGCCCCTTACAGTTCTCTCGACATAATGGTTTGAGAGGCAAGGATAGGATGATCGCCTCTCTGACCCTTTCGGTAATATCGAAGGAGGTGTCGGAATCGGCGACCAGGACCAAGTCCTCCTCCTGGGCGGCGGGTCCTGAAGCTTTGGCGAAAGGTCCGCAGGACTTGAGAAGCAGCTTGAATTCCGCCCTCAGGGGGATAATGACCGGCTCCAGACAGCGAGAACACCCACACCGCACCTTAGTCTCGATGGAGGTGTGCAGCAGCTGTTGCTTCTCCGACCCGGTAACCTTCACCCTGGTTTCGATCACCTCCAGAAACTCCACCTCCGGGGTGAAAAGGTCCATCTCTTCCGGGCTCACCTGGAAATTGAATTCTGCTTCGCCAGCTTCTATCTCTCTTAGGTTTATTTTCATAGCAAGGAAAGTTAGCCTCAAAGCCAACCTTGTCAAGGGAAAAATCGAAAAGGGGAAAGTCCCGAAGGGGCTTTCCCCTACAGTTTGAACTCTCCAAACCAGCTATTCCGTGGGGGTTGGATGTGCGATCTGCTCAGCGGCTTCCGCGAACTTGAACTCCTTGTAGGTGGGGCTTTCGGGATTGTGACACCCCTTGCAGAGGGCCTCGTCCGGGAGAATCATGCCGTTTTCCAGAGCCAGCTCCCGATTCTTCATCACCTTCATGGTCTTGTAAAGCTCCCCGGGGCCGTGGCAGGCCTCACAGCTGACCCCCTCCTCCATTTTGTACGTTTCAGCCTTCTGCTCTGCCGGTGCCGAATAGGCGGTGACGTGACACTTCAGGCAGGTTTCACTTTTGGCGGGGTCAGCTATGTCCATCTCCTTGGCGACCTTTTGTGAATGATCTGAGAGCAAGGTTTCATAAGCCTTGGCGTGGGGATTCCCAGCCCAGATGCTGTACTGTTTCCCAGACTTGGTAGTGTTGTGACAGGGCTTACATTTGACGGCGCCGACGTAACTTGGCTTCTCTCCCGAGAAAGCGGCGCCTCCGATCAACAGAGCTGAAACCGCAGCAACTATTACCAAAATGAGCAGTTTATTCAGACTCACCTTTACCTCCTGACTCTCACCTTCGTTTTGTCATCTCAGAATCTCTGGCAATTTATCAACAAAGGCACCTGTTGTCAAGCCTTTTGTCTTCGAGCAATAGGTGTAGATGGCGCAGAGGTAACTTTCTATAAGGTTCCGATTCTCTTTCTGAAGAAATCCTGTGTTCTTTTGGTGTCACTCCAGCTTGACAAAGCCTCACCTCGAAGATATTTTCAGCTTCTAAGCCTCAAAAGAAAAGGTGAAAGATGTCTCCAGAAAACAGTTTTAGACGGCTCCTTGAGCGGGTCGATTCCTACCGTTCAGACCTGATTGAACTGCAGAGGGAACTGGTCGCCACTCCGGCTTTGGGCCCGGAAAACGGGGGTGAGGGGGAGTACAAGAAATCGGAATTCCTGGAGGGGTATCTGGTGAAGTTGAGTTTGAAGGTGGAGGTTTACAACGCCCCCGACGAGCGAGTCCCCGACAAGGTCAGACCCAACTTAGTGGTGAAATACCCCGGAGAGGATGGATCCAAGACCGTCTGGGTGCTGGCGCACATGGACGTTGTTCCCCCGGGAGAGTATGAGCTGTGGGACACCAATCCCTTCGAACTGGTGGAAAAGGAGGGCAAACTTTACGGAAGGGGCACCGAGGACAATCATCAGGGACTGGTGGCTTCAATCTTGGCGCTCCGCTCTTTTGTGGACGAGAAGATCACACCCCGATACAACGTCGGCCTGATCTTAGTCTCGGACGAGGAGGCCGGCAGTAAGTACGGGCTGGATTATCTTCTAAAGCATCATCCCCAACTCTTCAAGAAAGAGGATTTGATACTCGTCCCCGACTTCGGCAAGCCCGATGGGAAATCGATCGAGGTCGCCGAGAAATCGATCCTGTGGTTGAAATTCAAGACCATCGGGAAGCAATGTCACGCCAGCACCCCGTACAAGGGGAAGAATGCCTTCAAGGCCGCCTCCCACCTGATCGTCAAGCTCGACCAGCTGCACCGGAAGTTCGATGGCACCAATGAGCTTTTCGACCCTCCCAAGTCCACCTTCGAGCCCACCAAGAAGGAGGCCAACGTTCCCAACATAAACACCATCCCCGGCGAAGATATTTTTTGCCTGGATTGTCGAATTCTCCCGGAGTATGATGTGGCAGAGGTGGAGAAGACCATACATTCGTGTGTCAAGGAGGTCGAAAAACAGTTCGGGGTGAGGATTGAGGTGACTGACGAGCAGAGGTCGATGGCGGCGCCTCCCACAGCGAAGGATTCTCCAGTGGTGAAGGCTCTGACGAAGGCGGTCAAGGAGGTCTACGAGGTCGAACCTGAAATCATCGGCATCGGCGGCGGCACGGTGGCGGCGTTCTTCCGCCGGGCGGGATTGGCGGCGGCGGTCTATTCAAAATTAGACGAGGTCGCCCATCAGCCCAACGAATACTGCCACATAGACAACGTCCTGGGTGACGCCAA